>JAHIPN010000054.1 GCA_018894595.1 bacterium | reverse complement strand
TAAGGGCATAGACCCAGTGAGTTATGATAGGGTAAGTTTAGGATAATGTCGGTCAATTATATAATTAAATTTAAATTATTCGTATTTCTAAGAAAAACGGAGATATTTAAAGATTAAATCTCAAAGAAAGAGATAGGAGAAGTAATATATAAAAAATATGATGATGAGATTTTTAAATCGAGAACAAGGTTTATAAAATTTATAAAAGATGAATCACAGCAAGTAACCGTGCAGGATGCAAAGATAGTTGTATCTGCTGGCAGAGGCATTGGAAGAAAAGAGAAATTTAAGATAATAGATGAATTAGCTGAGACTTTAGGAGGTGCTGTCGGTGCATCACGTGATGTTGTTGATAGAGGTTGGAAGACATACCCTCATCAAATAGGATTAAGTGGTAAAACCATTTCACCTTTATTATATATTGCTAACGGTATATCCGGGTCTGTTCAGCACATTGCAGGTATACAGACGTCAGAAAATATTATTGCTATTAACAAAGACCCTGATGCGCAGATGTTTAAACTTGCGAATTTATCTATTGTAGGTGATTTACATGAGGTGGTTCCACTTTTAATTGAAAGACTTAAAGAATACAAGGCAAAAGAGGCTCAAAAATGATATACAAGAAAGTTACTTCCGAAATCATTGATGAACTTATTAAAATATTGGGTGCTAAAAATGTAATTTATGATGATATTGAGGCCATGGAACAGTATTCCCATGATGAAGTTGCAGAAAAATCTTATGCTCATATGCCCGAAGTGGTAGTAAAACCATCTACTGCAAAAGAAATATCAAAAATTATGAAACTTGCTAATAAATATAAAATACCGGTAACTCCGAGAGGGGCAGGAAGCGGCCTGTCAGGTGGGGCAATACCTGTAAATGGTGGTATTGTATTATCTATTGAAAAGATGAATAGAATTATTGAAATAGATAAGAAAAATTTTATAGCTGTTGTGGAACCAGGCGTTGTTACGAATGATATAAATAATCTTGTAAAAGATGATGGACTTTTTTACGCAGGGTATCCTATGAGTGTTGAGACATGTTATATAGGCGGGAATGTTGCAGAAAATGCCGGAGGTGGAAGAGCTGTTAAATACGGTGTGACAGGAAGGTATATATGCGGCCTTGAAGTCGTAATGCCGACAGGAGAAATTGTACATCTCGGCGGAAAGAGGATGAAAGATGTAACAGGATATGATCTCATACATCTTATGGTAGGCTCCGAAGGCACTCTTGGAATATTTACCAAGATATATATAAAACTGATACCTCTCCCACAAGCGAATGTAAACTTGCTTGTTTTATTTAAAGATGTAGAAAGTGCAATCAAGCTTGTACCGAAAATAATGACCTTTGGTAGGATTATACCAACCTCAATAGAATTTATGGATGAATTATCATTTAAGACATCTTGTGAATACCTAAATGAAAAAATACCCTTTAAAAAAGCAGGTGCAATGCTTTTAATAGAACTTGATGGTAACAGCAAACAGGAACTGGAAGGACAATATGAAATAATAGGAAATTTATGTACGGAAAATGGAGCGATTGAAGTTTATGTTGCAGATAATGCTACTACATCAGAGAGGATATGGAAGATAAGACGAAATATTGCAGAGGCCTGGAAACTTATAAGCCCACATCAAAGCCTTGAAGATGTTGTTGTACCAATATCAGAAATACCAAAATTTATGACAAAGATAAAAAAGCTTTCAGAGAAATATGATGTACCTATTCCATGCTATGGTCATGCAGGCGATGGGAATTTGCATCCCACCCCTATAAAAAATCCAAAATTTCAAATGGATGAGTGGTATGAAAAATTAGATGCTTTACTTCCGGAGCTATATCAAGCAGCAATTGAACTCGGCGGGACAATTAGCGGCGAACATGGTATAGGAAGTAAACGTAATAAGTATATATCAATGGCATTAGAGCCGGCACAGATTGAAATAATGAAAAATATCAAAAAAGCCCTTGATCCCAATTTAATTTTAAATCCCGGAAAACTATTCTAAAAAAATAATTACGAGGTAAAATTAAAGTTGAAAGAACAAAATATTATTTTAGGTAGTAAAATTATAACTCCTTTAAAAATAATAGAAAACGGCATAGTAATAGTCAATGATAGTATGATTGAATATGTTGGAGAAGAGGAGAAGGGGGACTTAGCTTCATATAACAATGTTTATAAAGGCGAATACATTGTTCCGGGGTTTATAGATATTCACTGTCATGGGGGCAATGGATACGATACTATGGATTCAACATATGAGGCATTAAAAGAAATTAGTAAATTTAAAGCAAAAAATGGCTGTACAGGTTTTTTAACCACAACGGTTACATCTTCAATGAAAGATACCACCAAAGCCCTAAAGAATGTCAATGAATATAACAAACAGTCTCCGAAAGAAGGGGCTGAAATACTTGGAGTCCATTTGGAAGGGCCTTTTATTAATACAATACAAAAAGGCGCCCAAAGGGAAGATTTAATAATACCTCTATCTGTAGAAGTAATGGAGAAATTTATCAAAGAATCAGGTGGATTAGTAAAAATTGTAACCTACGCACCTGAATTAGATATTGATTTTAAATTTACATCTTTTCTAAATAACAAGGGAATTATCCCATCTGTAGGACACAGTTTTGCAGATTATGAAACTATAATTTCTGCTATCAGATTTGGATTGAAGTCATCCTCTCATATATTTAATCAGATGAAAGGAATTCATCATAGAGAACCGGGAACTGTTGGAGCAATTCTAACTGAAGAAAATCTATTTGCGGAAATAATTGCAGATTGTATTCACGTTCATCCAGCCGTTATTAATTTACTTATTAGGGCAAAAGGCGTAAATAAAGTAATTCTCATAACAGATGCAATGAGAGCAGCTGGTTTGGGGGATGGGATATATGATCTTGGAGGTTTGAAGGTTATAGTTAAAAATAGTGAAGCTTGTCTTGAATCCGGAAACTTGGCCGGCAGTACTTTAACAATGAATAGGGCAATTAAAAATATGATAGAAAAAATGAGTATAAGTATAGAAAAATCAATCAGAATGGCTTCACTAAATCCTGCTCAACTTTTAGGCCTTGATAAAGATAGAGGTTCTTTAACCCCTGGTAAACGAGCAGATATTGTTGTTTTAGATGATAATTTTGAGGTTATTTATACAATTAAAAAAGGAAAGGTAATATATAGTAAAGATTATGGAAATTAAATCGATAAGTTCATATAGTAAGATGAGTAAATTAGCAGCTAAAATAGTTGCTGAACAGATTATAAATAAACCAAATATAGTATTAGGTCTTGCTACTGGAAGTACTCCTCTTGGAATGTATAGAGAGTTAGTTAAATTATATAAAAAGAGAAAGTTAGATTTTTCGCGAATTACAACATTTAATCTTGACGAATATTTAGGGCTATCTCCAGAACATCCTCAAAGTTATCACTACTATATGTATGAGAATTTTTTTAACCATGTAAATATTGAGGAAAAAAACATTTATATACCTAAAGGTGACACCAAAGATCCTGTTCAGGAGTGCCTGAACTACGAAAGAGAAATCGAGAAAGTTGGAGGTATAAATTTACAGGTTCTTGGAATAGGGGTAAATGGTCATGTAGGGTTTAATGAACCCGATATTAATTTAGAAGCAAAAACCCATGTCATACAACTTTCTGATGATACAATTAAAGCAAATTCCCGATTTTTCAAAAATTTAGATGAAGTTCCAAAGAAAGCAATAACTATGGGTATGGCAACAATAATGAGATCAAAAAAAATTATTCTTATGGCCTGGGGGGCAGAGAAGAAAAAGCCAATTTTAAAAGTTATATCAGGGCATATTGCTACTGAAGTCCCAGCTTCATTATTACAAGTCCATAATGATGCGATTTTGATAGTGGATAAACAGATTTATTCATCTTCTACAGGAACTAATTCGCTTTCCTATCCAGAAAAGAATACAGCCTCTCCTTGTTGATATTTCCAAATATTTCCTATTCCTATATTCATAGATCGTTTTATCGATAATCCGAATTAATATTCGGATTTTTTAGTTTTTGAGATAAAAAAGAAGGATAATTAGCGGGTAATGTAGAATGTTTATATTATGAAGAGTTAGCAGTATTATCTACCTCGTTTAGACTTTTGATCAAGGAGGGGAGGGAATGAAGGTAGCCTCGGTAGAATGGCAAAAAAGTGAATGGAAAAAGATAGACAAACCAAAGACTTTAGTGCATAAAATAAAAGAATATCTGGAAAAAGCGATAAAAGAACAGGTTGATATAATAGTATTCCCTGGATTTACGGGATGTTTTTTTCAACAACTGAGCTACCCGGATAGAAGTATACAGAGTATAATAAAGGAAGCAGATTCCAGGGAATATATCGAACAAGTAAAAGAGTTATCTCGAAAGTATAAGATAGCAATTTGTCCCG
>JAHIPN010000053.1 GCA_018894595.1 bacterium | reverse complement strand
GTAAAACTTCTGGATTCCTCCATTCGACTTCCCCTGCAAGCTCATCCCAGTAAAATATTTTCCCGAAAATATTTAAATTCTGATTTCGGAAAAGCAGAAGCCTGGTATATCCTTGCTACCAGAAAGATTGGCAAGGAGAATCCCTACGTGCTTATAGGATTTAAACCCGGCATTAATAAAGACATGATGAGAAAGCTGGTAGAAAAACAGGACATTAAAGAAATGCTCACCTTTATGCACAAAGTAGAGGTAGAGCCGGGAGATGCCATTTTTGTAGCACCGGGCATTCCTCATGCTATCGGGGAAGGTATCTTTATGATTGAAACTCAAGAACCTACGGATTTTTCCATTTTAGTGGAAAAGAACATAGGTATACATATTTTAAAAGAAAAAGATTGTCATATAGGTCTTGGTTGGGGTAAAGCATTAGATATATTTGATTATCAAGGACATTCTCTCCCCGAAGTCAATGAGAAATACCAAATGAAAAAAGAGGCACTGTCTTCTAATAGAGGAGGAAAACTTTTCAGATTAAATGGCGGGGAGTATATGAAATCATGTTTTGAAATAATGTTAATGGAAGAGGTAAAAGATATAGAAATATCCTTTGAAGGAAGATTTGCCTCCATAGTAATTATCAAGGGAGAAGGAATAATTTCTACAAATGTTAGAGAGTTTGAAGTAAAAGAGGGAGAGACCTATATGATCCCTGCTTCCATAGGTATACACAGGTATAAAGCAATTAAAGGGTCTTTAAGTATAGTTATTTCTCTTCCTCCGGTTGGTTAGATTTTTAAAATTAGTAACTGTTATAAATTATAGTTGGCTAGTTAGATAAAGATAAGGAATTGTAATTTTTTTATCTAATTTTACACGATATGTAATACCAATTTTATTCTGGATTATGACTTCTGGCTCCTGAACTTCTATTAACTTTGCAATTTTTGTTATTCTGTGTTATATGGGCTGTATACTAAAAAAATAAAATACAATTTACGAGATACGAGATCCGAATTGAAAATTTGTAATTTAGGGTATCTACAATTATACTTAATAAAGGAATATAAAAACAAAATAGTATTAAATAAATAATAAAAGTAAAATTTCATTCATGAAAGGGTTAAAAATGAATTATTTATTAGGATTAGATATCGGTACCAGTGGGGCAAAAGCCCTGTTAATATCAGTAGAAGGCAAGATTATTTCTAGCAAAACAACCTCATATCCTCTAAAAACTCTCCATCCCGGCTGGGCAGAACAATCTCCCTATGATTGGTGGGAAGCCACTGTAAATGCGATAAGGGAAATAGTTTCTAATGATTATATTGACGCAAACCAGATTAAAGGAATAAGCCTATCCGGACAGATGCACAGTTCGGTCTTCCTTAATAAAAAGATGAAAGTCATTAGACCGGCAATCCTCTGGAGTGATACCCGTACCTCTAAACAATGTAAAGAGATTTATACTAAAGCAGGAGGATTGGATCAGCTAATCCATTATGTATCTAATCCCGCCCTGGAGGGCTTTACTGCTCCTAAGATATTATGGTTAAAAGAGAATGAACCAGAAAATTATAAAAATGTCAAATATATCCTTTTACCCAAAGATTATATCCGCTACAGGCTAACCGGTGAACTGTTCACCGAAGTATCTGATGCTGCCGGTACTCTACTATTTGATGTAATAAAAAAGAGATGGTCTCCCGGCCTACTAAAAAAACTGGAGATTGACCCAGATTTACTCCCCCCGGTACTTAACTCCTTTGACCCAGCGGGCAAGATAACTAAAAATGTAGCTGAGCAAACCGGATTAAAATTTAAAACTCCGGTAGTAGCCGGAGGAGCTGATAATGCCTGTGGAGCAGTGGGAAGTGGAATCATCCAAGAAGGAAGAGTGATGGTCAGTATCGGCTCCTCAGGGGTAGTCTTGGCCCAGACCGATGATCCCCAAGCTGACCAAGAAGGCAGAATACATCTATTTAATCACGCCTGCCCGGATAGCTGGTATATGATGGGGGTAATGTTATCAGCAGGGATATCCTATGAATGGTTAAAGAAAAAATTATTTAATAATAGATTAAGTTGTGCTAAATTAGATCAATTAGCAGAAGAGATAGAGCCTGGCAGTGAAGGATTAATCTTCTTGCCTTATCTTTATGGAGAGAGAACTCCTCATGCTAATGCTAATGCCCGAGGTGTATATTTTGGTATATCCGGTAAACACGACCAAAGACATTTTACCAGAAGTGTCCTGGAAGGAGTAACCTTTGCCCTAAAAGATTCTCTGGAATTAATCAAAGATAAAGGGGTTAAGATTAAAGAGATAAGGGCTATCGGAGGGGGAGCAAAAAGTAGAGTATGGCAGCAGATATTGGCTGATATCTTGGGCGAAGAGATAAACCTACTAAATGTAGAGGAAGGACCCGCCTTTGGAGCTGCTTTGATTGCCGGAGTAGGAGTCGGTGTATATGGTAGTTTTGCAGAAGCAGTGAATAGGATTATT
>JAHIPN010000464.1 GCA_018894595.1 bacterium | reverse complement strand
GAAGGATTAAATATAGTGGAGGGTGAGGTTGAACTAATAGAGGTAACCATACAAGTTAAGGAAGCCATAATCCAGAAAATCCTAAAAAATATTTCAGTTGTACCTCAGAATTTATCTCCCTTTGTATCTTGTGAAATAAAACCCGAAGTAGTTGATATCACTGTTGAAGGAAAAAATATTCTAATCGACAAATTAAAAGCAGAAGATATAAAAGCCTTTGTAAAATTTACGGACAATTTTAAAGTAGAGCAGAAAGTAAAAGTTCAAGTAAATCTTCCCGAAGGAATTTCTTTAATTAAGATTGAGCCAGAAGAAGTAACGGTATTGATTAATAAATAGGATTTATAATTCACCAATTCGCCAATTCCCCAATACACCAATTGGTAAATCGGGAAATTGGTTGATTGGTCAATTAATAAAGAGGTGGTTTATGAAAAAATTATTTGGAACTGATGGGATAAGAGGAATTGCCAACAGGGAGCCCATAACTGTAGAGGTGATCTTTCACATAGGAAGAACCGGAGCATATTTATTTAAAGATAAGGCTGACCCCAAGATATTAATCGGCAAGGATACACGAATTTCGGGGGATATGTTAGAAGCCGCTTTAATAGCAGGAATATGTTCAGCAGGCGTAGATGTCCTAAGGGTAGGAATAGCACCCACCCCCGTGGTGGCTTACCTAACCAGAGCTTACCATGCTAATTGCGGCATAGTTATTTCTGCTTCTCATAATCCCTTCGATCACAATGGCGTTAAATATATTAGAGGGGATGGTTTTAAGTTTTCTGATTCAGAAGAAGAAGAGATAGAGAGAATATATTTTGAAAATCATTCAAAGGATGAATGGCCTACCAAGGAAAATATTGGCAGGGTAAAAGAATTAGCTGGAGCAATAGAAAGATATATTGATTACATTAAAAATACCCTTCCCCCAAAATTTAAACTTAAGGGATATAAAATCGTTTTAGATTGTGCCAATGGTGCCTCTTTTATGATTGCCCCCCGTGTTTTTACAGAATTAGGAGCTGAGATAATTACCATAAACGATAAACCTAACGGTATTAATATAAATTTTAATTGTGGTTCGGTACATCCTGCTTCTTTAAGAGAAGAAGTGTTAAGACAAAAAGCAGATTTAGGTTTTTCTTATGATGGAGATGCAGATAGGGTTATCGCCGTAGATGAAAAGGGAAACATTGTAGATGGAGATCAAATAATGGCAATTTGTGCTTTAAATCTTATCAAGAAAGCCCAGTTGCCCAATAAAACAGTAGCAACTACCTTAATGAGTAATATTGGCTTTGATAGGGCTATAGAAAAAGCGGGAGGAAAAGTTATTAGAACTAATATCGGTGACCGTTATGTATTGGAAATGATGAAAAAAGTTAAGACAGTATTGGGAGGGGAACAATCAGGTCATATTATTTTTTCGCAATATAGTACTACCGGGGATGGATTGTTAACTTCTCTACAACTTATGAAGATTCTTTGGGAAGAAGAAAAACCCCTATCTAATTTGACTTTAGTAATGGAAAAATATCCTCAGATTATTTTGAATTATGAGGTTAAAGATAAAGAACGATTCTTTAAAAATGTTTGCATAAAAAAATTTATTAAAGAAATAGAAAATGAACTTGACGGAAAAGGTAGAATTTTTGTCCGAGCTTCTGGTACTGAACCATTAATTAGGATATTATTAGAAGGGGAAGATAAAAATAAATTAGAGAAAATTTCTCAGGATTTAAGAGAGGTGATTGAGAAGGATGATATTTAAATAGGGAATAGTCGTTAGTGAATAGTGAATAGTATTTAGTAATAAAACGAAAAATGAAAAGCGCAAAATGCAAAACTATAACTCAAAATTAAAAATTGAGAGATAAAGTTTTAAGTTTTAAATTATGGTTTTTCGTTTTTAGCTTTAAGTTTTTAGTTTAATAAAGAGGTTGCCACGCTCTGATAAATCAGAGCTTGCAACGACTATATATACTAACGATTATTCAATAATGACTAAATAAATCGGCGGACCAGCAGACTGGTGGACTGGTAGATTAAGGGGAGGTGATATAAATTTAATAAATTACAATTGAATACAAGCGCCAGAGCTTACTCAATCTGAAGGACTGAGTGTTTTGATAAGGTAAGTTGACGAGGAAGGAGTTTATCGAAAATTCGGCGGATGCTCCTGGGTTGGCCAAATCCTTAGAAAACCTGTAAAACTTGTG
>JAHIPN010000454.1 GCA_018894595.1 bacterium | reverse complement strand
CGAACTATTGGAAAGCCAGCACACAGTGCTAAAATAACAGAAGTCTATAATTCTCTTTTCCCTGACCAACCATCCACTGAGCACAACATTCATGCAGTGCTCAGTTATGAGAAATATGGTGTAGTTTGGATTGGGATTCATAGTACATTTGCACTTAAAGAATGGGGCTACGAACATCCCCCAGCAACCCTTTTTGATACTGTAACAAAAATTGTAGAAGAAAAGTATAAAGAGACAGCGCAGCCAGTTCCTTTTACGATAATAGTTGCAGAAATGGGAAAATATAGACAGGTTGTGAAAAACTCCAGTTTAACAATCGCTCTACATTATAATCCTAATTTACGTCGCATCGGTAAAAATTCCTTCATACCCAAGAAACCCGATGAGGAGACACAAGAGGATATTTTCGCAGAGGAGTTAGATAGAATTCTAAGAGAGTTCAAGTAATTTTAGTAATATAATGTTTTATTTTATAATGAAAATAGAGGCTAGAGATCTTTTAGGTTGTTTCTGCAAAAAATTGGAGTCAGCCTATCAAGAATTTAACATAAATAAGGGTAGACACATATTTCTTTGTCATCGTCTAGCCTATGCAAAGTCGAAAAGGGAGACAAGGAGACAGGTTATTTGTCCCTCCCAGCTTGGCTGTGCTAAAATATAGGGACAGTGAAGGCTTAAGAGGGAAGTTAGTAAATAGATATCTGTCATTATTATGTGTCATCCTTTTAAGGAGTTGGAAAATGAATCACATAATGAAAAAGGATTTGCCCTTCAAAGAAATAGAAATAAATGATTTAGAAATAAAATTACTTCATTTGAAAGATTTAGTTGTTGAATCCAAAGAGTTAATAGAATTGGGATTTAAATATCTACTGAAAGTTAATTTTAGAAATAAAGATGAATGGGCTTATCCGATCTTTTTGCTTTTTCTTTCAAGAGGATTTGAATTATTAATGAAGGCCATGATTTGTTATAAAACTTACGAAAGCAATCATGATAGTAAAAATGAAGAAACCTATTTCCCCTCAACAGCGTTTTTAAAAGAAAACCTTGGCCATAATTTAGTTAAATTAAAAGGCCTAATAATCCAGAATTATAAGGGAATTAAAAAAAAGGAAAATAAGGGAAATGAAAGATTAATCAAAGAGCTAAGAGAGGATTGTTATTTCTTATCGAATGACAAAAATTTACTTTCTTTATTAGAAATATTTTCAGACTACGCAAGGCAAGGTCGTTATTATGAATTAAATATGATTACTGAATCTAATAAAAGTGTCTATAGTGCAAAAATTAAATTTGATAATATAATATTATCTTTTATCCAGAAAGATAAAGCACTTTCAAATGAATGGAATAAGGAAGAAAATAATTCTAGTGAAGATGATTTTCTTAATGATATTGATGGTGTTTGGTCAAAAGTTGTAAAAGAAAATATATTTCCTATTCTAAAAAATTATTTTGAGACTTTATATCGACAATTTAGTTATGGATTATTAGGAGAAAAAGCAGTAGAAGTGTCCTGCTTTTTGGAAATCATTTCTGAAATAAATAGGGAAGGGGTACCAGGTCAATAATTCGGTAAATTTTAACGGAAAACCTATAGGATCTGAGGAGTTTCTTAACCAGGTGGTTAAGGCTTTAGGTATTATTATAGATAGACGTCCTAAAGAAAGAACTTGTAAAAGGGAAAATTAAACTGAGGTGTTATCCTTAAATAATTTAATTAATTGAATTACGATACTAAAATTTAAATAAATTTAAATAGGAAATTGAAATGATAAAAAGAATAAAAGAAAGACTATATGAGATATTAGAAATTGCTGCAGTCGGGGATATTTCAAGTAAAGTATTCGATGTATGTATCATGACCTTAATTACTCTTAACGTAGCTGCAGTCATTTTAGCTACAGTGGAAAGCTTAGATTCCCAATATCAATATTATTTCCGTATCTTTGAGGTATTTTCCGTAACCGTATTTTCCCTGGAATACCTCTTAAGATTATGGACCTGCACCCTTAATGAAAATTTTAGAAATCCAATTACTGGAAGATTGAGATATATACTTACTCCTTTTGCCCTTATCGATTTATTAGCTATCTTACCTTTTTACTTACCCATGATCATCCCTTTGGATTTAAGATTTATCAGGGCAGTACGTCTTTTTCGCCTGTTCCGCTTATTTAAAATGGGCAGATATTCCAAAGCTGCCCTTATGCTTAAAAGAGTATTAAAAGAAAAGAAAGAAGAGTTAGTCTTAATAGTCTTTGTAGTATTCTTGTTGTTAATCATATTTTCCAGCTTGATGTATTTTATAGAAAAAGAAGCCCAGCCTGAGGCATTCTCCAGTATTCCAGAGGCGATGTGGTGGGGGATAATTACTTTAACTACCGTAGGTTATGGTGATGTTTATCCCATTACTCCATTAGGAAAGATCTTAGGAGCTTTAATTGCTTTTTTAGGAATCGGGATGTTCGCCTTGCCCGCTGGCATACTTGGTTCTGGTTTGGTAGAAGCAATTCAGAAAAAAGAGAAAGGTGATGAAAAATTAATAGAAGAATTGGATACTAACGAAATTGAAGGCTCCCAAAACGTAGCTGATAAAATTGAAAAGGTAGAAAAAGAGTTAGAAAACACAATTGAAGAATTGAAGTTATTAAAGAAAATGGTGAAATAGAAAACTATAGTAATCCGACAGAGGTAATCCTCTGCAACGCCTTTATCATGTTTAAAGATTATATAATATCAAATGCAAAAATCTGACCCTATTTGTTATTCAAAGAGATGATTTAATAAATCGATTAATAAAAATATAAAATTTATTAAAAAGGAAGATAGCCATTTTGATTGGATTCAGTCAAGAAACGGGGAGAAATTTGTCAAAAGAACCTCCCCCTTAAAGTCCCCTTGATAATCATTACTTGGGAAAATTTAATCTTCATGTACGGATTATTAGGAAATTCCGCAGACGCCCGATCAAACTCATTATATGCTTGCTGATTGTAATATATGTTATTTGCGTAATAACGATCATAAATAGTGAGAAAATTAATATTCCGGAGGCAGTATTAATGTTGCTGCCGCCAATTTTAGGAAACCTTGGCACAATAGAAGTAACCCCCACGGGTATTGCTTTTATCTTGTCTTTGGTAATTTATATATGTTTTTTAGGGATAATATTTGGAAAATTAGCAGAAGTTCTTGTAAATTTGGCATTAAAAGGAGGTGTTTTTGTGAAAAAAGTAAACTTTGAAAAACACATAGTTATTTGTGGATGGAACTTTCAAGGACCAAAAATTTTAGAAAGCCTCTTATCCGGTGAGGCTCACAAGGAGAAACCAATAGTTATACTAGCAGACATGGAGAAAGTACCATATGATTCGGATGAAGTGGATTTTATCCGGGGGTGTCCATGGAAAAAAGAGGATCTAATAAGGGCTGGGATCCCTAAAGCAGATACTGCAATAATACTGACAGATATTAGAAGTGAAAAAACAAGTAATCCGGATGCAGATGCATTGATGGTGGCATTGGCCATTGAAAATCTTAATAAAAAAGTTCATACTTGCGTACAGTTACTTTTTTCTGAAAATATAATCCATTTAGAAAATGCAAAAGTAGATGAGATAATATGTCTAGATCAAATTGGTGGAAACCTTATGGTATCTTCCGCTTTGAATCATGGTATTTCAAAGGTAATGAACGAACTCTTGACCTTCAATAAAGGTAGTGAAATTTACAGGTATGAACGAAAGGCGCCTGATGAGTTTACTGGTAAAAGTTTTGTAGAAGTTGGAAAGCAATTACTAGAAAAAAATATGATTCTCATCGCTATTGAAACAAAAAAGGATGACTATGTCATTAAAGCATGTAGTAATGACTGGATCCATTCTTATGGAGAAGAGAAAGTTCTGATAATTAATCCTCAGAATAATTACAAATTAAGAGAAAATGATTCCTTGTTTATTATCTCTGAAAAAAAACTAACTAAGTTGTGAAGATTTGCACCTTCCAGTTAATAATTACGGATGTCAGGGGGGGTTGTACGTGCGGTCAGGCTTAGGTTGTGATATTTAGCAGGTGGAAATCCTGTCTGGTAAGATTATAGCCGAATCGTAAGTTGCGAGTCTTGGAGTCCTTTTGAGGACAGAAAAGGGGTCTTGCAATATAACAAAGGATCTACTGTATTAGCAACCTGACCAGACCATTACGGATAATATTTAAATAAATATGGATACATTCCATTTTCTTAGATAATTGATATTTTACTTTTAAATTAGATAAATAAGGAAGGTGTACCAAGTCAATAATTCAGTGACTTTTCGCGGAAAACTTATAGGATTTGAGGAATATTTTAACCAGATGGTTGAGGCTTTAGGTATTATTATAGATAGACGTCCTAAAGGAAGATTTCGTAAAAGGGAAAATTAAACCATAGAAAAAATAGGACACTATTTTCCATAAGATGGAATATCCATTAGTTGATATAACATTTAGAGAATGAAGAAATATGGCATAATAATTGTGTTAACCTGAAACGCAGGGCGCGTCAGATTTAGGAAGTTTGGATTCGTTATCAGAAATTTGATTTAATTCAAAAAATATCTGCACAGCTCAGCCCGCGCGCAGGTTACACAAATTGTAGGCAAGAAAATTTTTAATTAAGGTTGGGTTAAGCATGTTTCTAGATGATTCGGTGAAGGCAAGGCTCCTAAGAATGCCTGTTGGCGAGCGAACAGATAATGTTCTTTACTACCTGTTAGCTCCCCACTTGCTTGGTTTTTGGACCTTCCTCAAACCTGGGCACAAGGGTCAGGAGTTGGGGGATGTGCTATTCATATTCGGGGATGTATGTCTAATATTCGAAGCTAAAACTCGTAACAAAGTTGAGCCTGCCAGCGAAGACTGGATCAGTGCAAAATTGAAGGAAGGCACTTATCAGATAATGAGCAACTATCAGTCACTTGTTAGCGGCTCGGTCCCTAATATTAGAAATCCTTGGCGAGGAGAAGTTTCGTGGTCCTCGTTGGGTGTAAAGTATTACCATGGCATAATAGTCATCATGCATGATTCTGAACCCTATGATCCGAGAGAACTCGAGCCATCACTGTTCAGCTCAGCACAGATACCCATCCAAGTGATTTCACTGCATGACATGAGCGAGTTGGTTCGATTTAAGAATACTCCCTGGGATTTCATCATCTACTGGGAATTTAGAAACATCTTTGGACGGGTTAATCAATTACTGGTTCATCGCGAACAGTCTATCTACTGGGGTATCCTCAGGGAGTGGATGAAGCTTGCCAAGGCCCAGGGTTCGGTATTTCCAGAGAGAAAAATTGAAGAGGATCGTAAGTTTCATGTGGCTTATACACGAGCGGTGATGAGATCGGGAAAGGTAGATAAGGCAATCCAACGAAAGATTGCCGCGAGTTATCTGATAGATATTGCGGCCGGTAGCCTAATGCAAAAGGCAGATCAGGATGCTACCGGCAAGAGGGTTGGTAGCAAGAAACATGATACACTTGTAAAGACTGTAGAAGTACTGGCTGACCTCTCGAGGCGACGGAGGGCTAAATATGGATCCTTGTGGCTCGATTGTGCCAAAAAGTGTATTGCATCCCGCAGAGAAGTCCGTAAGAATGGCTATAGTCCCTCTAGCAACCGATCCTATTTCTTTCATGCGCGGATCGACCTAGATTTTGATGAAGAAATGCTCCTTGTCATTGCTGCAGAAAGACTGGCGGTGGATAATTCCTCTCTGGTTGTAGGCTTGAGTGCAACTGCAGAGAACATCATCCACACTTATAAATCGATACACTCGACCATGGATGGAACCAGTTTCAAGGAAGACTCTAGTAAGATACTCAATTTGACATCAGTCCTAATAGATCGAACGTGATTTCGCTATAAGATTAACTTGCCTAACACCGGGGTGGAGCTGATAGCTTAGATTTGCTCTGGCACGATCGCGTTGGTTGGAGTATAGTGAATGAGCAGAATGAAATTGTTATTCAAAAATTGATAAAGTATTAAGGGAATTGGATTGTCTACAACTACACCAAAATTCTACATACTATCTATCCAAAAATTATTCCTATGATTGCTAGTCCACTTCAAAAGTAGTATCGTGAAATGATAAAATATGCAAAGGATAGTAAATAAATGCGATGAAATATTTATTGATTTTTATAAAAATCTAAATTTCAATAAATAGGGATACATCCCATTTTCTTAGACAATTAATATTTTACTTTTAAATTAGATAAATAGGGAAGGTGTACCAAATCAATAATTCGGTAACTTTTAGCGGGAAATCTATAGGATCTGAAAAAGTTTCTTAACCAGGTGGTTAAGGCTTTAAGTATTGGTGTAGATAGACGTCCTAAAGGAAGACCTCGTAAAATAGGATGTTCCTATTTTAATTAAAAACATTCTGAAAGAGTGTATAAAAGAGGGATTTAATCTTTAGAATTAGATATGTAAAGTGTGAAGGCTCAGCCCCGTTGATTCGTTGATTTTTATATTTTATCTTAAAAGGTGTTAAATATGAAAGGAAAAACCAGAAGAAAGATTAAAAGATTTTGGAGAATTCAATTTCCTACATGTGGTGTAGTAATTTCAATAGGTTATCTCATTGTCTCGATTTTAATTAAACCTTTAATAGAAACCAGTGCTGCATTTTCAAAGCTTCAAATGCATGTTCCGGGTTGGTATTTACTCATGTGTTTTCGGATTATAGTTATAGTGATACTTTATATTATAGGTGAATCACTATCCCACATTTATTCGAAAGCTTTAGCCCCTGAAATTAATGACTTCGAAGAAATAAATTTTGGAAAACCAGGGGAAAATACGATCCTAAATGTTATAAACGGTCTACTGAATGCAGAAAAGGTTGAACCTTTTTATGTTCATGCTGCACCAAAGAGCAAGGAGGTAGAGACTGTCTATTTAAGATTAAAGGAAACTGGTTTTGCGATGATATCTGGGGGACCCGGAGAAGGAAAAAGTATGGTAACTTACCATTCGGCATACAAATTTAAAGAAGAAGAAAGATATTATATTTATAAACTAAGAGTTGAATTGTTGGAAGATAAAACGGTGAAAGAGATTAACGATGAGTTATTATTTCAATTAGATGATCTCAAGGGCAAAAGGAAGCTTATCATAGTGGATGATGCTCATAAATCAGTAAGCAAAAACTATATCAATAGAATTATGCAAAAAGAGGCGAATGAGGGAAATTGTAAATACATCTGGGTTGAGACTGAGTTTTATGAAGAAAAACAAGTTGAGATTCAATCAAATATGTGTGTTCGAGTCGACTTTCAAGAATTTTTTGAAAACTTACTTAAAAATTTTTATCAAAGTCAAGATCCCTTCTTTCAAGAGGCATTGAAAGGTTGCATAGAAGGATTGGACGATGCAATTAATAGGGTAAATAAAGGGAAAATTCACGATGTCTGGTGGTTTGCTTTCGTCGCTTCACAGGGAGAGAAAAGATTAGCACAAGAGATTGACTGCCTAACTGATCTCCAAATGCTGGTCCTATTTCTTATATCAGCTTACACAGTATTGAGTGGAGAAGCCGAGCTTCCCAGAAATTATCTTCTAAATAAACTCGAGAATCTTAAATGGGGTTGGTTAACTAATGACTTGAGAAGCTCATCATTTAGTGATGTAATCAGGTTTCTGCAGGAACAGACGCAAATTAGGAAGTCGATGATAAGAGTTTACGATAAGAGTGAAAGAGAAAGAGGATATATTGCATCACTGCACTATAATTTTGCAAGAACCGTAATTAGAGCTTCCCTTTTCAGGGCAGATCTTATTGAGGATTTACTGTCCTCAGTGGAAGAATTATTAACATCTGAGTATCACAAGTGCGCCTATATTGGAGCTTTTCATGATGAAATTGGAGTGTATGCAGCGGGTTTTGATAGAAAAAATAAGGATTGGTTGATTAGCTTTGTAAACAATATTTTACCTGAAAAACTACAATGTTATCCTCGGATATTAAAAGGTATCAAGAGTGTAGCCATAGAGATATATAATGAAATAATTAGAAAGGTAAACATTGATGGAATTGCAGAAAAGGTTAATAGTACAGAGGCCAGCCTGTTTCATAAATTAGCCCACCTTTTAAAGGCGATGGGAGGCCGTCGGGGTGAGCTAATTAAAAAGTTGGACTTAAAACAATTGTCCGGAACGGTTAATAGTGCAGAAATTGTGGAATTTGCCCACTTAGCCTACCTTTTGGATGCGATGGGAAAACGCCAGGATGAGCTAATCGGAAAGTTTGACTTAAAACAATTGTCCGGAACGGCTAATAGTGCAAAAATCGTGGAATTTGGTTACTTAGCCTACCTGTTAAATGCAATGGGAAAGCGCCGAAATGAGCTAATCGGAAAGTTGGACTTAAAGCAATTATCCAAAGCGGCTAATAATGCAGAAATCGGACAGTTTGAGCAATTATCCCACCTCTTAAATGCAATAGGAAAACATCGGGATGCGCTAATAGAGAAGTTGGACTTGATGCAACTGGGGGCACAAGCAAATAATGCAAAGATTGAGCAATTTGCTCAGGTCGCAAATTTGATACTAGCTTTAGGCGATAATAGAAGTAGGTTGATAGAGAAGATCAACTTGAAAAACTTAGCCCAAGCAGCTGATAGTGCTGAAGTTGAGCAATTTAAGAATTTAGCACAGCTGCTCAGGGCACTGGGAAGTCGTCAGGATGAGCTAAGTAGTGAATTGGATTTGGGAAAGTTGGCAAATGCAGCCAATGCTGCTGAGATTGGGGAATTTGAGCAAGTAGCTGAACTTTTGAAGTGTTTAGGGCAGAGGAAAAGTCAGCTTTCCATTCTGCTGAACCATGACACACTTGTGCAAAGAGCCAATCAAGCAGGTCCATACGATATTACCGGGTTAACAATGCTCGTGGCAGAATTAGAGGAGGAAGACCGCAATAAGTTTATCTTGGAAGTCGACTGGAACTCCATATGTCTAAAATGCCCCATTTATGTCTATTTACTTAGTCCATTAGGAGCAAGCTTAGAAAACCTGTGGCGACGAACTAATATTTCGCCTGACAAAGCTAGCATCAAGAAAGTGACTCAACATTTGTGGGCTCATGCTAGTGAGATAAAGCACGAAATTAGTAAGGCCAATCCCAGAGTATATTCGGGGGTGGCGAAGCTTCTTTGGAACTGTAATCAGGTTGCCCCTGCATTAGCAAAGCAGATAGCAACCGAGACAATGAGTGAATTGGCAGAGACATTCAGAATTAGTCCAACTGTATATCAAGGTACAAGCCGACTGATCAATGCATATCATGCAATCGACCCCGACCTTTCCATATCTTTCGTTAAAAACAATAGGGTATTAAGAAGAATTCAGCAATCCATAAACAGGCACGATTGGAGTAAAGAGATAGAAGGTTTAAAACATCTAATAAAAGCTTTCTATAGATCAGCACCAGATCTTTGGAGAAAAATGGTCAATTCGAGTTGGATTTTCGTAGACCTCAACTCCCTTGATCTTAACTCTATTTACAGAGAGGTTGATGAGGAGAAAAATGTAGGCACAGCGCATAACGCTACATAAGTGGAATTGAGGTTGTTTGGATCCATAGGTGAATATGCCGCGCCCAGCAAAATGTAAAAGGACAAGGGAGGTTGTACTAGCTCAATAATTCGATAACTTTTTCAAACTTTTCGTAAGGGGTTTAATAACCCAGTCCTCCCCATGTCTACGTAGATGATTATGCTCAAAGAGGAAGTTTTCTAAATTATACTACAGGATACAATCTTTCGGTGCATTTTTTCGCTTTTTATTAAATTTTAAAAAAATACAATATGTCAAATGCTGAAACCCAACTCCGTTAAGACATTGTATTAAAAAAAATCACTATAAAATTATCTAGTTTATAAGTTTTTCAAGAGATTAATTTAAAAAGTAAAGATTAATATTTAAAAAATTTGGAGGACATCATGTCAGATAATATAGTCGATCGAGTTTCTCTTTATCCGCATTGTGGCAATGAAACCCCACAAAAACTCATTTATAAACATGAATTATATGTAGATATTTATAATAGTAGAGGTAATTTAGAGAGGGACGTTTGGGTTGGTACATATTATGTAGCAATTTGTAAAACTTGTAATGAAATTCTTTTATATTATTGGTCAGATCCACATATGCATGTTAATGATTATAATCGTGCTTATTTAGTTTGGCCAGATTCAGGTGATCTTCCAGAATCGATTCCAACCAAAATTCGTAATTGCTATAAAAAGGCTTATAGAATAAAAAACATATCTCCAAATGCGTTTGCTGGACAAAAAATAAGAAAAGCTTTGGAATTAATATGCAATGATAAAGATATTAAATCTGGCAAATTAGCTGATCGTCTAAAAGAGCTTAATTTAAAAGAAAAGTTACCTTCATTTCTTTTTGAAATTTCAGATATTTTAAGATTACTCGGGAATGTTGGTGTGCATGCAGGCGAACAAAAGGTTACTGATTATCAAGTAATATTGATTAATGATTTTTTTAAAGTCATAATATAATATATATATGTTGCACCCAGCAAGTTACAAGAATTTAATGATAATCTAAAAAAATTTTGGTTAAAAATAAAAAATGATAAGAAGTAAACATTATCTTTAAATAAATAGGGAAGGTGTGCCAAGTCAATAATTCGGTAACTTCTAGCGGAAAAACTATAGGATCTGAGGACTTTCTTAACCAGATGGTTGAAACTTTATGTATTACTATAGATAGACGTCCTAAAGGAAGACCTCGTAAAATGGAAAGCTAAGCTATAGAAAAAATAGGATGTGCTATTCAAAAACTTTTAAAAAGGAGGGAGCATAGATTGATAAAAAGAAAAGTGAGTAAAGCGAAAATAAAAAATGAGAGAAGTCAAATAAAAGTTAAAAAAGTTCTTAAAGAGAAAAACAATCTTATTGAAACCACGAAAGAATACCTTTCAGATAGAAAATATAAAATAAAACTGGACGATCTAGTCAATCAGAAATTACGTGAAGTAATTTCATTGTTGAGTAATGAAAAGTTTTTATTGCATGGAGGAAGCAGTTCAGAACGATTTTCAAAGCAATTGAAGCTTTATGAAGATGTAGTTAAAGACGTTCAATCAATTATTTCATGCATCGCCTATTGGGGAGATAATAAACATTATCATCAGATGATTAACAAGATATTAGCTAGAATTTCTGATAATCTTAAGCCTCAGGATGGTCTTTTAGTTAATATTTATCTACGTTGGTATCCCCTCTGTTTGCTTATGTATTCTGCTGGAATCGCCTCAATTGCGTCTAAAAACTACCTTGCTCTTTCATGTATTCTTACTGCAAAAGTTCAATCCCCTAACGAGCTTTATGGAACCGTTCCTATTTCAATCCCCATTGGGAGAGCAGCTGTAGAGCTTGATGATACATTCAAAATATTACCTGGACATGAGAGACATCATGTACCTCACAGTGAATACTTGTATAAGCTACTACAACCAGACTTGGATGATTTATTGTTTTTGGGAAATGATTATGAGCGGCATTTTGATCGCTTAGAAATATTTTTAGCTCTTGCTTATGCCGATTTTAAATATAAACCTGAAGATAGAATGTGGGGTCCACTAGGAAGATTTGCTTGGAAATATCGCAGAGGTAGAGAAGGGAATACTTTTTCAGAAATTCTTGAAGAAGCAGAAAGACAAAAGGACGATTGGCCACCATTAAAAGCAAATTTATTTTCTGGTTCTTATGAAAGATTTATTAAAATAGCAAAAAAATTTCAAGAGGAGATACTCAATAATTTGAAATGGTTATGATTTGTACGATGTCGAACATCGTGCTTGAGTAGCACTATGGCAAAACCTTTCCGCTTTTAAAGATCACGACTACTTGATATTATAAGCATCAGTGGATGGTCCCAAATATCTAAAAAACTTTCCGGAATTCTTGCATTAAAAGAGCAGGGGGTTTTATAAATAAATTTTTTGAAAAAAGGGTTTTTAAAAGATTTGTCGTATATAGTATAATGAATATAGAAAAATTATATTACTTCAAAGAAGTACTTCGTAAGATATACTGAATTGGACGCGTAAACAAAGTAGTTCGATTATTTTAAGTTAGGCGATATTTTGCTTGGCGGATTGCTTGCCTTTGGATTGGGGTACAGGATGCGATATGTCAAACGGTAAGAAAACAAACAAGCTTGCGAAGGAGCGATTTTAATAGAAAGGAAAGCGAAATGAAGGAAGAAAAAATAGATAAGTTGAGCGGTAAGGACATTGTTCTCTACGCACTTTATCTCTTGGGCGGATGGCAAAAGCGCGTTCACACGGAAGACATTGCTTTAAAGTGTTACCAACTCGCTCCGTCTAAATTTTCTTGGGTAAAACACCCGCAGTATCCAGACCTTGCACCCACCCGATTTGCGTTAGAGGCAGCTAAAAAGTCTAAATACGGAGCTTTAGTTAAAGGGGAGAGTGAAAGGAAAAGGACAGTCAGGAGCATTGGAGGATGGATGCTAACTACTAACGGGATTCAATGGATAGAAGTTAATAAGGCACGAATTGAGCAATATTTAGGTATACATATTCCAACAGGAGACCGCCTGCCTGCAGATCGAAAACTAAAAGAATTGCTTGGAAGTGGAGCCTTCAAAAAATTCAAGGACTATGGCGAACAAGCAGAAATTTCGCATGCTGAATTTGCCGAATCGCTTGTCTGTACCGTAAACACCAGATCAGAAGTGTTGAACAACCGATTAGAGCAACTTTACTCTATAGCCGAAGAATTGAGAAAAGAAAAAGTCAAAAATTATGTGAATTTTTGTAGAAAGAAGTTTGCATCCCTCTTAGAGGAAAAGGGAGGTGGAAGAAATGCCAAAAGTTAAAATCCCAGACGAATGGGATCTTGGTGCAGAGCCGCGCTATAAGCGTCAGAATATGGAAAGAGCAATGAGAGGAAAAATCGAACGCGGGCTGGTGGAACTGATTACGAACTCCGATGATAGTTATCGAGATTTAGAGGAAGAAGGGAAACAGGTTTCAGGGAAAATTCGAATCGAGATTGAGAGGAGAAAAAAAGAACAGCCTTCTATGGTAATAGTGCGAGACAGGGCAGACGGAATGAATAAGGAGGAGATGTTCCATAAACTCGGTTCTTTAGGCAGAAGAACTTCGGGATTTGAAAAAGGAAAAAAACGGCGTGGACTTCATGGACGAGGCGCCAGAGATGTCGTTGCTTTCGGTGTTGTTTATTTTGAAAGCATTAAAGAAGAGGAATATAATCGCCTAATAATTCCCCCTTCTTTAAAATGTCGCTTTACGGAATCTCGTGCAAAGAAAGCCACCAAAGAGATTCGGAAGAAACTCGGCATACCGAGGGGTAATTGCACAGTGGTGACTATCGAAGTCGAGAGCCGGTTTAAACTCCCACATCACGAAACCCTGGTAAAAGATTTTTCCCGACATTATAGCCTTCGTGACATTTTTTTTAATTCCGCCAGAGAAGTGATAATTGTAGATCTGAATAAAGACCTGGAAGACAGGCTTGTCTATAGGTATCCTAAAGGTGAAGTTGTATTTGATAATGATTTTACAATTCCTGATTATCCGGGAGTGACAGCCCATCTTGTTATACGTAAGCATGCCACTTCTTTTGAGCAAGGCAGTCTTCCCTATCGAGAGGGTATTTTGATTAAAAGTGCCGCGGCTATACATGACTGCACTTATTTTTGGCTCGAATCAGAACCTTTTTCTTGGAGATTTACAGGTGAATTGCAATGTGAATTTATTGATGAGTTGATTCGCAAATACGATAACCGTGAAGAAGCAAATCCAGATTATCCCAATCACCCAGAAAATAATCCAATAAGATTGCTGGATCCTTTCCGAGACGGCTTAATTCTTGATCACCCTTTTTCGCAGGCACTCTATAAGAAAGGTAAAGAAATTTTACAACTTTTCATTGAGGAACTAAAAGCCACTGAGACACCTCCAAAACGAGATGTTACAGATGAGAATCTTAACAGGAAATTGGATAACCTTTCGAAAGAGATTTCAAAAATATTCGAGAAAAAAGTAAAAGAACTGGAAGAAGAAATTCCATCAGGACTTTTTGACAACGGTACAATTGAAAAACTACATATAGGCTTGCATATCATTCCGCCTGAAGAACAACCTATTATAGTGAATCAGCCCAAAACGTTTTCCATTATAGTAAAGCACTACGAACCTTTAGATGAGTCCTTACCCATAAATATTGAGAGTAGCGAACCTGATGATGTCAAAGTTCGCACTTCGCCAGTATATTTAAAAAAGTTCTCAGAGGACAGAAAAATCGGAAGAACGACATTTACTATAGAGGGTTCTAAAGTTGGTACCGAAGCATTTATCGAGGCAGGTTATAGTGGATCCGATAATTTGGTGCTCGTAAAGGTTGTTGAACCAACATCGCCCCCCGAGCCGCCTGATGGTCTTTCTTTTGAGAAACCACTATATCATTTACAAATTAATAAAGAGAAAACTTTACTTTTATGGTTAAAAACCACTGCCAAACTTGCCAATCCAATCACTGCAAAAATTGTTTCCGATCATCCTGAGATTATTGTAAAAGGAGGGGGAAAATGTGAATTACGTGAAACTGATTCACCTGGAGCATTAGTTGCAAAGTTTAGAATCCGCGGAAGGCAACTGAAAGCAGTAGGGAATATAACTGCTCGAGTCGAAGGGTTTGATCCCGCTCAAACTCGCGTTATAGTTGAGGAACGACTACCGCTAAGTGGAATAAAACTGAAATTTAAGCCAGTTGAAGATGACTTTGGATCAGTAAGATACAAATGGGATGATAATAATCCCTATTTATTAAATATTGGAGCAAAACATCCTTCAATTAGGAGATATTTGGGACTTCCCTCTGAACAGGGATACCCTGGGATAGATTCTCCGCTTTATCATACGGTTCTTGCTGAAGTTATTGCTGAGGCATTAGCATTTCGTATATTAGAAAAACAATTCAAAAGAGAAGGACAGGAGGGAATGTTGGATTATACCTCTACGGACGCCTACTATCACAAGCACTTCTCTGAATTTCTTTCCATTGCTCATAAGAGTCTTGTTATAGAATCTTTGTAAAATAGAAGCATTATGATATCTGAGCCCCATAAAAATGTGATTTAGGAAAATATGGCTGGTGGAATCTTTTTTATGATTAAAATAAGGAGTTGCCAAGCAAAACGGTCGCCTAACACAGCATAAAAGGTTCGCCTTTCAGACTCACCTAAATTTTGCTTCGCAAAAAATTTTTTTATGTTGGAAACATTATATGCCATCATTTTATTGAATCGGATAGGATGATTAAATAATAAAAGGAGAATCAATGCAAATAATAGCCCTAATTAACCAAAAGGGCAGGGGAGAAAAAAAATATTCAAAAACGATTAACAAAAATTATAAATTATTTCTTCTAAAGAAAGGAGTAATATATAAGTTTGAATAAAGAAAAAAAAGAAGAAATTAAATTGAATGTTTGCCCAATTGTAGATTGTGGTAGACCAACTCATAAAAAATCAGAATATTGTATTTTTCATGCTAGACCAGAGGAAAAGAAAGAAGAAGAATTTAAAAAAGCTATTAAAGAGTACATAGAAAAGATTAAAGAAAATAATTTAGATTATAACTTCAAAAGATTTATTTTTATAGGAAAAATTAATTTTGAAAAAGAATTTAAAGTTAATACTTTTAAAAATGCTAACTTTTGGAATGCAGTCTTTAAGGGTGATGCTGACTTTATAGAGGCAACCTTTGAGGGTGATGCTACTAACTTTATAGATATAACCTTTGATGGTAATGCTTGCTTTGAGAGAGCAGTCTTTAAGGGTGATGCTGGCTTTATAGAGGCAACCTTTGAGGGTACTGCTAACTTTATAGATGTAACCTTTGAGGGTAATGCTTGCTTTGAGAGAGCAGTCTTTAAGGGTGATGCTGACTTTATAGAGGCAACCTTTAAAGGTGCAATCTTTAATGATAATGCTGACTTTGGGGGTACAGTCTTTAAAGGTGATGTTCTCTTTACGGGTGTAATCTTTAAAGGCACTGCTTACTTTTGGGAGGAAACCTTTGAGGGCGATGCTGACTTTAGTAATACAGTCTTTGAAAGTGATCCTATCTTTCAGGGTAGAACCTTTAAGCGTAAGGCTAGCTTCATGAATGCAACCTTTAAAGGTGATATTGGCTTTATGGGTGCAACCTTCAAGGGAAATGCTTATTTTAGTTACGCTACTTTTTCTCCTGGAATGGAGTTAAATCTTGAGGTGAAGAATGAGGGAATTATCTCCTTTGAACACACTTTCTTAGAAAATGTCTTTTTAGACCTAGATTTAGACAATAAAGTATTAATTGACTTTAATGATGTTTTGCTTAGAAATACTAAAATCAAAAAAAAGCAAATTGAGAATCATATCCTCCAAGAAAAGAAAGAAGAATTTTCTAAAGCTAGTGAGATTTACCTTTCACTTAAAAACAACTTCCATAGTATTAGCCGATATGAAGATGAGAGTTGGGCTTTTAAAAAAGAAAAGGATATGGAAAGGAAAAATTATTTTCATTTTAGAACATTACATAAATGGCTTTGGTCTTGTTTTTTAAATGGAATATTTGGGTATGGTGAACAGCCGGGTAAAGT
>JAHIPN010000453.1 GCA_018894595.1 bacterium | reverse complement strand
GTCAAATTCTTGGGGTCAAATCTTTATTCTTGACAAATAATTTGATTAACTGTCAAGAATAAAGATTTGACCCTATATCCTATTTCATTGCTTCCTCTTTTTGTCCTGGTAGATATTCTTTCGCCCGATTATTAATACTCTTTATCTTTCCCTTTTTCATCTCTTCTTTAGCTCTTTCTCCTGGCCAATAATATATAAGCCAGTCCTTGTTTCCGTTTTCACTCCAGATATACTTCGGTATAACCCCGCTATTTTTGAGCTCGTCATTACCCGAATTTAACTGTTGTTTAGCTCATGAAATATATCTATGGGGAGTTACTGGAAGGAGTTGGCATATGGTTCATGAATCTTATTTCTTTAACGCAATACGCGATACGAATGAATTTGACTTTTTAAACTCTACAGGTTAAAATATTTTAAGAATTATCCCAAATTCTTACAATCTCTTATGTAATTATTACGGTTTCTAATTCTATGTAAATACATATTTAATTATGTTAAAACGTGATTTAAATTAAAGTATATCTTATGTACCTTGTAAATTGAATATTAGGAGGTGAAGTAATATTAAAATTTACTATATTATTACTCTAAACATTTTTATTGGTTTAATAATAGGTTATTTCCTCGCTAAGTATCTTGCTAAAGCAAAAATATCATCAGCTGAAATAAGCGCTAAAAATATTATAGAAAATGCCGAAAGAGAAGCGAATTCTATCAAGAAAGAAACAGAATTACAAGCAAAAGAAGAGAATTACAATATTAAGAAAGATGTTGAGATAGAAATTAAACAAAAACGAGTTGAAATGCAAAGGCTTGAGAGCAGCTTAATTAACAGAAGCAATAGCTTAGTTCAAAAAATAGAATTACTTGAAAAAAGAGAAAAATCATTAAATTATAAAGAAAAAGAACTCGAAAACAATATCCAAAAAACCAATAATTTATACCAAGAACAGAAAAACGAATTGATAAAGATTTCAAATATGAGCTTAGAGGAAGCAAAGAAAGAACTTTTAAGTAATTTAGAAAAAGAACTTACTCATGAAACCGGTAAGATGATAAAAGAGATTGAAGATCAAGCAAAAGTAGAAGCAGATAAAAAATCCAGAGCAATAATATCATTAGCAATTCAAAGATATTCAGCAGATCACACAGTGGAAACAACGACATCTTTTGTACCTTTACCCAATGAAGACATGAAAGGAAGAATCATCGGAAGAGAAGGTAGGAATATCAGGACATTTGAAATGTTAACCGGAGTTGATTTAATTGTAGATGATACCCCGGAAGCAGTAATTATCTCGGGGTTTGATCCTATACGAAGAGAAATCGCCCGACTGTCTTTAGAAAAGCTGATTATTGATGGCCGCATACAACCGGCAAGAATTGAAGAAATAGTAGAAAAAACTAAAATAATAGTTAATAGTAAGATTCAAGAAGAAGGAGAACAAGTAGTATTTGATACGAACGTAAAAAATATAGATCCCAAACTAATTAATTTATTGGGGAAATTAAAATATCGCACAAGCTATGGACAAAATGTTCTGCAGCATTCAATAGAAGTTGCATATCTTTCTGAGATTATGGCTTCAGAAATTGGCGTAAATTCGCAATTGGCAAAAAGAGCGGGGCTACTTCATGATATCGGGAAAGCTGTTGACCATGAAATAGAAGGGGCTCACGCTATAATTGGTTCTGAAATTGCCAAAAAAAATGGTGAAAGTCTCGAAGTAATTAATGCTATTGCTGCTCACCATTCGGATGTGGAACCTAAAACAATTGAAGCCGTTTTAGTCCAATCTGCTGATGCCATATCTGCTTCTCGTCCCGGTGCTCGACGTGAGATGCTGGAAACTTATATAAAAAGACTTGAAAATTTGGAAGAAATTGCTAATTCATTTGAAGGGGTGGAAAGAGCATTCGCTATACAAGCGGGTAGAGAAATAAGGATAATCGTAAATCCGGAAGAAATAGATGAGTATACAGCAAAAAAGATATCAAGAGATATTTCAAAAAAAGTTGAAAAGAATATAGATTATCCCGGTCAAATTAAAGTAATGGTCATCAGAGAAACCCGCTCAATTGAATACGCAAAATAGATTAATTAGCGTAGAGCGTACAGCGTAGAGCGTAGAGTTAGGAAAGGAGAAGACAGGAGGCAGAATTCAGGAGCCTAATTCGTATCTCGTGAATCGTATCTTGTTAAGAGAATAAAAATCAGAAGACAGAAAATAGAAGAGAGAATGAAAAAACAGAAATGTCATTGCGAACACTATGACTTTGTCAAGCACTTTTTAAATACATAGGGTGTATTGATCGATAATCTTTGATATACCGGGTATTATTCCGGATTATAGTACAGGCTATCTTAAGC
>JAHIPN010000452.1 GCA_018894595.1 bacterium | reverse complement strand
ATGACTGCGGTAAATATTAAGATATATTTAGCTAAACGGACTAATCCTCCGATAGAAAATTGGTTTAAGGATTCCTGCATTATTAATCTATGTCTTAAAGAAATCCTCTTTCCTACTAAGAAAGCAAACATAGTTGACATAGTCATTATCCCTAATCCACCGCATTGCAAGAGAATCAGGATAACTAATTGCCCAAAAGTAGAAAAATCTTTTCCGGTATCCAGCACAATCAATCCGGTAACACAGGTGGCAGAAGTGGCAGTGAAAAGGGCATTAATAAAACCGATACTCTTTGCAGTGCTGGAAGCTGAGGGAAGATTAAGAAGTATAGTACCCACAGCAATTGCCGAAAGAAATCCTAATGCTAATACCTGAGGTGGTGATAGTTTTTTTTCTTGAATTATGGAAGTAGTTAATATGATTGCTTGCCCCTTTTTTAAAATTTTAATCTTTTAATTTAATGGTTATTTCCCAAAAAGCCAAAAATATTTTCAACAGATTATATCTCGTATCGCGTTGGAAATAAGATTGGTTATAATTATGTTGTAGGGGCACAATGAATTGTGCCCTCGCCATATTATTATTTAATTTCTCCTGTGGGCACGATGCATCGTGCCCCTACAATACCACTTTGTTCACTTTTTGTGTTGTAATCATTTAATTATTTTCTCCAAAATTCCGGAACTACTAGAATTAAGACCGTATATATTTCCAATCGACCCAACAACATACAGAGGGTTAAAACAATTTTCCCCAAAGGCGGTATAAAGGCATAGGTTTGAATTGGACCAACCAGTCCAAGGCCCGGCCCACATTCCCTAAAGTGGCGGCAACTGATGCCATTGCACTGACTATATCCAACCCTAATATAGTCATTATAAAAGAAGAGATAACAAAGATAAAGATATAAAGAAAGAAAAATCCGGTAATATTGCGCATCACATCTTCAGAAACTACTTTGTCTCCCAATCTAATCGGAGTTATCGCTTGAGGATGAATCAACTTACGAAATTCTCTATAGGCCTGTTTTAAGAGGAGGAGAACCCGAATATTTTTAATAGCCCCTCCGGTTGAACCGGCACAACCGCCAACAAACATTAAAATCAATAATACAATTTTAGAAAATGCTGGCCATGTATCATAATCAGCAGTTACAAAACCGGTAGTACTAGCTATAGATACAACTTGAAAAGAAGCGTATCTTAGAGCAGTAAAAATTGAATTATAAATATAAAATCTAAGTTCAGTGGCAATAGCTAAGATTGAGAATAGTATCACTCCACAATAAAAAAGAAATTCCTTATCCTTAAACAGACTTTTTGGATTTCCATGAAGAACTTTATAATGAAGGGTAAAATTTGCTCCGGCTATAAACATAAAGAAAATTATAATAATTTCAAATACCGGATTATTATAGGCAGCTAAGCTTAAATTTCGGGGAGTAAAACCTCCGGTCGCCATTGTTCCGAACATATGAGTGAGAGCATCAAATAAAGACATGCCGGTAAAGTATAAACAGGCTACCTGTAAAACAGAAATTAATATATATACTCCCCATAGAAGTTTGGCAGTCTCTTTGATTCTGGGCTTTAATCTATCCGGTTCCGGTCCGGGGACCTCTGATTTAAATAATTGTGTCCCTCCTGCTCCTAAGGCCGGAAGGATAGCTACTACCAAAAGTATAATCCCCATACCACCTAACCATTGTATAAAATTACGCCAGAAAAGTATAGAATAAGGGTTCCCTTCAATGGGGGCAAGTACTGTAGACCCACTGGTAGTAAATCCGGACATTGATTCAAAATAAGCATCAACAAAATTGGCGAAAGTTCCGGCAAATAAAAAGGGGAGTGCTCCAAAACTAGCAGCCAATATCCAACCCAGGGTAGCTATAGCAAATCCTTCTTTACGACCGATAGGATCTTTTGAAGAAAAAAATTTCCATAATAATAGACCGCTTAAAGAAGTAATAGCCATAGAAAGTATAAAAGCATTAATTACTGGTTCCTGATAGTAAATAGCATACAAAAGAGGAAACAGCATACTTAGTCCTAAAAAAAATAAAAGGCTTCCTAAGGTATTTAGTACAATCTTATATCTCACTTTTATTTCTTCCCACCATCGAATATTTTTTCAATTTCCTTTACATCGGATGACAAGGCAAATATAATTATTTTATCTTCAGGTTGAATTATATCATTACCGTGAGGGATAATAACTTCATCTTTACGAACAATAGCACCGATAATGCTATTCTGGGGTAAATTAGCTTCTTTTAAAGGTGTGTTAATAATTTTTGAGTGGGGACTAACTATTAATTCAATAACTTCTGCTTCACCTTCTTTTAATAAAGTTAGAGAAATTATTTTCCCTCTTCTAATAAATCGTAAGATGGCAGAAGCAGTAGTCATTCTGGGATTTACTACAGCATCTACTCCGATTTTTTCCAGTATGGGAATATAGTTTATTCTATCTACTTTGGCAATTACCTTTTTTGCACCCAGGTGTTTGGCTAATAACGCTACTAAAAGATTGTCTTCATCGTATCCAGTGACTGCAACGAAACCATCAGTAGTTTCTACCCCTTCAGATTTTAAAAGATCAATATTTGTACCATCACCATTTATTACTAAGGTGTGAGGAAGGCTTTCAGCAATTTTTTCACATTTCTCTTTATCTCTTTCAATTAATTTAGTGTTAATGCCCAGTTTTGCTAATATTGCAGCAGTTTGAATACCAATTCTGCTTCCTCCCAAAATCAAAACATTTTGCACGCTTAAAGGCTTTTCGTTGAAAATTTCATTTAACTCCGAGAAATAATCTTTTTTAATTAAAATATATAAATTATCACCCGCAATAATTCTTTCTTCTCCGTCAGGAATAATTATTTTGTCATTTCGGAAGATAGCGGCAACTAATATAGGATATTTAAAGATAATAGTTTTTAATTGTTGATTAATAAAAGGGAAACTGTCTTCAACTTTAAGTTCAAAAAGCTGAACCTTCCCCCCGGCGAAGCTCTGTACTTGAGCAACATTTATTGGTGATTTAAGTAATTTAACTATTTCTCTGGCGGTAGCTCTTTCCGGATTGATAGTAAGATCTATTCCTAATTTTTCTCGTGATAAGGCATTAGAATACAGATATTCAGGATTTCTAATACGGGCAATTTTTTGAGGCACACCAAATTGCTTTGCAGTCATACAGGCTATCATGTTTGCTTCATCACTGCTGGTTACTGCAATCAACATATCTGCTTGTTTGATTCCCGCTTCTTCTAAAGTGCGAACATTGGCTCCATTGCCTAAAATAGTGAGTACATCTAAACTGTTTTGAGCAGATTGTCGGATCATATCATCTTTTTCGATTAATATTACATCGTGATTTTCCGAAGAAAGAGTTTTAGCTATTTGACAACCGACTTTCCCTGCCCCTATGATAATTATTTTCAAGAGATTCATCACCTCGTTTTATTTTTTTTTGAACTTCAAAGTAAATCAGTTATTTATTGGATCCTTTTAACTAAAAAAGAGAAACTATCTGATTTTAGTTTCTCTGAAATATTTAGAAAACATATCCTGATTATTATATCTCCTTCCGCGCTGACGAGGTTAGCTGACGGATTCGAGCTGAAAGGATTGCTCTACCCATTACTAAAATTAAAGTAATGAGATTCACCCCAATATCTTGGTTTCCCCGTTCCCCTTTTTTCTTTCAGGAAATTTAGCGGTAAAAAGAACCTTCCTTCTTTTTACTTTCGAATTTTATACCCTTTTCTGATATTTGTCAAACTTAGCGAGTGCTTTGTCTTAGCAGGAATTTTACAAAATTATGTCTAAAATTAGTGAATATGGGGAATAATACAAATAGAAGGAATAAATGTAAATAGAATAATTATTTTACAAAGTTGAAAAAGGCAAACTATCTGAAAAGATAGGACGCAAAGTTATGGATCTAAGGTGTTTTAGCACTATGGCCGCCAGACTGCCGGCTTTTTTTATTTTGGGAAATTTT
>JAHIPN010000451.1 GCA_018894595.1 bacterium | reverse complement strand
CTTATAGATTATATTCTGCAAAATATTAAAAAATCCTCTTTTATTAAAAATAAAATATTAATATTTTTAAAAATATTGCAAAGGGAATATAAAAAAATTTTTGTAAAAAGAGAAAGAATATACTAAAATTTAGTCAATTAAACTAAAAAGGAACTTTGATGAATAAATATAAACAAAATGCTAAAGGCATTATTATAAATATAAAACACGGTGTATCAAAAGAGGGACCGGGATGGAGAAGTATCGTCTATTTTAAAGGTTGTAACTTCTGCTGTTCCTGGTGTGGCAGCCCGGAAAGCATGCCCTTCGGAAAGACTGAATTAACCTACGAAGATGGCTCTAAAGAAATTGTTGGTAAGGAAATTACCGTGAAAGAAGTTATTCAAGAAATCTTACCTTACCAAAGATTTTCCAAAGACAATCTTCCCTATGGAGTAACCCTGTCCGGAGGAGAACCAACTACCCAATGGACTTTCTATTTTGAACTTCTTAAAGGTCTAAAATATTTTAATTTTCCTACTGCAGTTGAAACCAACGGTTCATCTGCTCAATTTATCACCTCCCTCCCTTATCTGGATTTAATTTTCTGTGATATAAAACATATGAACTCAGAGATACATAAAAAATTGATGGGAAAAGATAATAAACAAGTATGGTATAACATCAAAAAAACTTATGAAGCGGGAAAAGATTTATGGATAGAAGTTCCGGTTATCCCGGGATATAATGATTCAGAGGAGAATTTTCAAGATATTGCCGATTTTCTTTCTCCCATGAAAAGCGGGCTTAAAGTAGAGCTATTAAAATACGGAAGGCACGGCATTTATAAATGGAAAGCCCTGGGAAAAGACTATCCTTTGCTACATCTTCTGCCTCCTTCTAACCGAAAGATGACAGCTTTGGCTAAGATAATAAAAAGCAAAGGGATTAAGGTAAATATTTCTTAAAAAGAGACTGACCCCGGATCTAAACGAGGGATAATGTCCTTCTTTAAAATATCGGGAGATAATTTCCGGGCATCACCGTATTGACCATGAATTCGTACTATAACCGGATAAGGATACTTCTCGGGGTGTTCAGCTACATCTAATAATTGTTCAGAAGAAAATACATTAAAATAAACATAACCCAATCCTTGCCCTTTGCCTTCGGCAGAATAATTAAAAATAGCGCTGATAATATCCTTAAGGTATTGGGCTTTCTGTTTTAAATTCATTCCTCTAATATTATCCGGGTTAATACTCATCGCTACTGCCGAACCGCCGGTCATAATTTCATAATCTAATTTTGATTGAGAAAGAATTCTGGTTAAAAGACCGCTTGCAGCCATCCCCGTAGATGGGTCAAGGCCAAAACTTAAATCTTCACGAGCTCCTCTTCCATCAGGAGTAGCGCCCGTCCAGTATCCGTAGAGCAGATTAGTGCTGGGACTGCTCCAGTCAGCAGCGAAATTCTTACCGAAAGGATTTTTTTGTCGATTAATTTTTTCACTAATTATCTTCGCTAATTCTACTGCTTCTTTATCAATATAGGAAATATTATTCCCAAATTTGGGGACTTTTTGGATAATATTTCGTAATCCTTCAAATCCTTTAAAATTTTTCTTCAGAGCAGTAATCAAATCACTCAAGGAAAATTCTATTTTAGAATTGGTATCAAAGAAGTATTTAATCACCGCCAAGGAATCAGCAGTAGTCCCTAAACCATGAATCAAGCAGCCGGATGCATTGTATTTTGTCCCCAGACCGCTATTGCAATCCCTCATATCGATTCCGGTCTCTCCTCCTCCCATAAAAAAAGAAGCAAAAGGGACTGGCAACAAAGAAAGGGCTTCGGTACAATTATTAGCTGCCTGTACCATCTTCTCAATAAAATAATCCAGATAACGGTAATAAATTTTTTTAGTTTCCACAAAAGAACTGAAAGGATTTTCTTCCAGGCCCAATTCCTGATAAGAAGGGCCTAATTTTTCCCCGGTAATTAATGAATACCCCTTATTTAAAGAAATTTCTAAAACTTTAGCCAGATTCAACCAGCTATTAGTAGTATTCCCATTTTCTTTTCCTTTAATTAATGGTTCCTGACAGCCGGCAATGGCGTATTCCCCTAAATCTTCTTCAGCTATACCTTTCTTCTTTAATGCAGAAAACACCGCTGCATCATTAAGAAAAGAAGGAGAACTATGTCCAAAATTAAACATAAATTTGGATATCCCCCGATAAAATTCAAACGGTGTATGAGGGTGTATTTTTACTGAAAAATTCGGCTGGGGTCGATTGGATTGGTGGTAAGCTTCTAATATAATATAGGTCATATCATTGGATAAATCATTGCCTTCAACATCTGAGCCGCCTACCATAATATTCTGAGAAATAGCCCAGTCTCTATCCCCCACTTCAAAAAAAGCCAAAAAATGCCGCATCAATTGTACGGCTAATTTTTTAGAAATCTTGGTTCTCTTGTAATAGGGCTGCATTATCCTATCCAGATTCCCCACGGAAAAAGCATAGGGATTGGGAAGCTGTTCTAAGTTCATCACCTGCCAGAGCAGAATATAAGATTGTAAGGCTTCGTATAAATTTTCTGCACCTTGACGAGGGACTTTATGACAGGTCTTTGCCATTAACTGCAATTCTTTCTTCCTTGTAGGGTTCTTTTCCTGTTCGTATTTCTGCCCGGCTAATTTACCATAGCGGTCAGCTAAAGTCATAGCCGCCTGTAAAGTCTTAATCACGCTATCAAAATAATCACTCTTAGCAGGAAATTTCTTTTTTTGTTGTTTTAATTCTGTAATTTTATGTTCTAATCCTTCTTCTAGAGCTTCTTCAAAACCAGGTATAGTATGACCGGTAACCCTTTCCACAAAATATACTGCTTCTTTGGTTTGATTCCCCGTCTCTTTATATATATCTCTTATTTTTACTACCGAAGGATGTTTACTCCAAAATATTCGATTATCTTCAATCATTTGCTCGGTTACTTTAATATCAGCAATTTTGCTTCCCGGTTTTACATCATTATAAAAAGCCATTTCATCATTATATCCCTCAAAACTTTCTATACGAAAAGCAGGGTTAATCAGGGCATAACTTGCAGAAAAAGCATCCTCTTCCGTTCCGGCAAAAATCTGTCCCGGTTCGATAAAAATTGGCAGCTGTTCACAGACTGATTCAAGTAAAATGGCCTGAGTCATAGCCGGAGAATACTTATCGCCAATTTCTAATAATTTTCTTCGCTGAATATCTTTAGCTAATACCCAGCCGATAAGGTTCTGTTTTTCCGCATTCCTCTTTATGATTAAATCTAAATATCCTTTTAATCTTTCAACATCCAAAATTTCTTCTAACGCCATTTTACACTTCCTTCCCTTCCAAT
>JAHIPN010000001.1 GCA_018894595.1 bacterium | reverse complement strand
TTCGAAAATTGAGGCGCGTTTAAAGGCACTCTACGTGCGTAAAAAGGGCATTCCTGAAGGGGGTCTGAAAGCCTTGTAAATAAAGGGTTTTGGGAGGTCTAAATAAAACTGAGAACAACCGTCCCCTTGACATTGCCCTTGACATTTTATTCTTCTTTTTCTTCCCAGTTTAGAGACCTACTGACTGCTTTTTTCCAGCCCTTATATAATTTTTCTTTTGTTTTTTCATCCATATTAGATTTAAATTCTCTGTCTACTTTCCATTTCTGAGCAATCTCTTCTTTGTCTTTCCAATAACCAACCGCTAAACCGGAAAGATATGCTGCTCCTAAAGCAGTAGTCTCGGCAATTTGAGGTCTTACCACCGGGACTCCCAGAATATCAGATTGGAATTGCATCAGGAAATTATTTCTAACTGCTCCGCCATCAACTTTTAATTTTTTTAGATTAATCCCTGAATCTTTCTGAATAACTTCCAGGACATCACGGCTTTGATAAGCTATGGATTCCTCTGCTGCTCTCAGGATATGTTCTTTCTTTGCCCCCCGGGTCAGTCCTACAATGATGCCCCGGGCATACATGTCCCAGTAGGGGGCACCAAGACCCACAAAGGCAGGGACTAAATAAACCCCGTGGGTATCTTTGACTTTTCGGGCATATTTTTCAATTTCAGCTGAACTTTTTATCAGTCCGATTTCGTCTCTTAACCATTGCACTACTGCTCCGCCGATAAAGATACTCCCTTCTAAGGCATATTCCACCTTACCATTAACTCCCCAGGCAATAGTAGTTAAAAGACCATTCTTTGAAGGAACGATTTTCTCTCCGGTATTCATCAAGATAAAGCATCCGGTTCCATAGGTGTTTTTAGCCATACCCGGCTCATAACAGGCCTGGCCAAAAAGGGCGGCCTGCTGGTCTCCGGCATCACCGGAGATAGGAATTTCTGCTCCGAATATCCCTTTATCTGTGCTGCCATAAAGATAACTTGAAGGCAAAACTTTGGGGAGCATCTCTCGGGGGATATCCAGTTCTGCTAATATCTCCTCATCCCAATCAAGATTATGAATATTAAATAACATTGTGCGGGAGGCGTTAAAAATTATTTTTATTCTTACTACATAGGCAACATTTAATTGATTAAAGATCGTTCTACTAATACTTACTGCATATACTATAGAAGACATTCGTGAAGATAAATATAAAAACTTATTTTAAACTTAATTTTTCTAAAAAACCAAGTACAATAGTATTAACTTTTTCCGCTTTTTCAATGACGACTACATGACCAGATTCTCTTATTAAATAAAGTTCTGAACCTGATATTTGATCGTGAATCATCTTTGAGTATTTTATGGGTTTTACTTTGTCTAATTCTGCAGCTATAATAAGGGTAGGAGCGATAATTTTTTTTAGTTCAGAGGTTAATGGATTTTTTTCAAGATCTAAAAAGCTCTCGCTAAGTCTGATCACTGCATCAAAATCAAATATTTTAAAAGCCTCATTTAATCGAGGCCATAAGAAATCCCAATTATTTTTTAAAAATTCTTCAGAGTAAACATCCGCTAGCCATTCAGTTATAAATATCTTTGGATCCCGAGTTTTAGCTGCATTTAACCACCTTTCACCAAGTAACTTTAATGCAGAATGAATTTCACTTACAGAAGAGATAATAGTAAGGCTTTTTACTATCTCAGGATATTTAATCGCAAATAACATGGCTACTTCTCCGCCATATGATGTTCCAACTACATGAATCTTATCTACATTTAAATGCATCAGGAGCTTCTGAAAATCATCAACATGTAATTCTAAACTGTATTTACCCGATGGTTTATCTGATTGCCATTGACCTCTGAAATCGTGTAATAAGACTTTGTATTTTTTTGAAAAAATTGGTGTCTGAAACGACCAACTTTTAGTAGACATAAAAATACCGTTTAGGAATGCTAAAGGTTCTCCTTCTCCGCAAGTTTCATAATATAAATTGATTTTATTTATTTTGGCATAGGGCATAAAATCACCCCCATATTTCGTATCAAAATCTTTTAAAATTAAACAAACTTAGGCTACCACCTAAAAGCGGTTGCATACTGCTCATAACCAACACCTGAGGTAATGAAGATCACAATTCTCCCCTCAAGACCTTTCATCTTCCCAGTCTCTACAGCATCATTAAAAGCCATGTGAGTGCAGGCAGAACCAGTATATCCATATTTTCCCATAATAGTATGAGCCTTCTCAATTGGTAAACCAAGGGTTGTCATTACTTTATTAATTGTCTGCTTCCTTACTTGAGTAAAGAATATCATCCCAATTTCGTCTTTGTTGAACCCTAACTTCTTACTAAGTTTGTTGAATAAATCAACCCAACCTTCTTCATTTACTGATGCCGGATACGGTGCTCTGAGATCTAACCTGTGAAGACCCTTATCTATTCCATTAATATTCAAAGTGCCGGTCCCCATAAATATTCCCCAAGCTTGATAGTAACTTCCATCACATCTACCTACACTTCCCAGGTAACAGGGTTGTTCAGAAGCACTCAGCAAGATAGCACCAGCTCCATCAGAAAAAAGCCCTTCCCAGGCGTACTTCCAGGAAAGATTCTTAGTCATACCATAGGTACCAATAGTCAGAACATTCTTAGTATCCCCAAATGCAATATAACGTGAGGCAAGATCGAGCATTAGAGCACCATTGGCACAGGATGCATTTACATCAAATACCGGAACAAGTTTCTTATATGCACCAAGCAGGTATTGAACCTTTGATGAAGTTGGTGGGGTAACATATTCTGGGGTATCTGTTCCCACAATGATCAAGTCCAAATCCTCAGGTGTAAAGTTTGCTTTTTGCAATGCTTCCTTGCCTGCTTCAGCTGCCATAAAAGCAGGCGTTTCTTCTTCGTTCGAAAGATGTCTATGATTAATTCCAATAACTTCTGAAAAATGAGGATCAATCGTCATCCCGGTTAGGGTTTCAAATTCACGATTGGTCATAACTTTTTTGGGTGAATAAATTCCTGACGAAATAATCTTGGCGTATTTCATTTGTTTTTACCTCCACAATTTTTTATAAATTTTTAGTGCTTTTGTTTCTTCTAAATACAGCTTAATCATTAATGCGTTATATATCAATCACATCTAAAAAATTATAATCCAAGAAATGATTTTTTTACATAATCGTTGTTAGTTAAATTTTCAGCATTATCTTCTAATACAATCCTACCGTTTTCTATTACATATCCTCTATCAATAACTTTTAAACCCTGACGAACGTTTTGCTCAGTTAGCAGAATAGAAACTCCTTCTTTTTTAATCATGTTTAATTTCTCGAAAAGTTCTAACACTAATGACGGCTGTAAACCTACCGACGGTTCATCTAATATAAGAATCTTTGGATTTGCCATTAGAGCTCTTCCTATTGCTAACATCCGTTGTTCCCCTCCACTTAAAGTTCCAGCAAGCTGAGCTACTCTCTGTTTTAGAATGGGAAATATCTCAAAAGCAAATTCTAAATTTTCTTCCATTTTCTCCCTTGCATTTGGAATATAAGCAGCACCTGAATTTAAATTTTCCAATACCGACATAAAAGGAAAGAGCTCTCTCTCTTGGGGAACTATCGCAATTCCTTTTCTAATTATTTGATGAGTTTCTAAATTGGTTATCGGTTTACCGTTAAAAATAATTTGACCGCTTGCAGGTTTTACTAGCCCTACAATTGTATTTATTAAAGTTGTTTTTCCTGCCCCATTTGGCCCAAATATCCCTACCGCCTTACCATCTACTATTAAAGAAAAATCCCAAATCACATGTAATTTCCCATAGTATACATTAATATTTTTTACCTCCAGCATTATCCATCCTCCCCTAAATACGCACTTATCACAAGAGGCTGGTGAGATACTTTTTCATATGCTCCTTCTGCTATTATTTCCCCTCT
>JAHIPN010000052.1 GCA_018894595.1 bacterium | reverse complement strand
GCATCTAAAAAAGTTCCCGGAGCAGAAAGAATCTATACAGCAGGAGAGAAAGAACATCTTGCCTGGTTAGAAAGAAAAGATAAAGGTGCACCTATAAATCAAAATCTACAAAAACAGATTATTGCTTTAAAAGAAGAACTTAGATTAACCAAATATAAATTCCCTTTTGAAAAATAAAATAGAAGTAATTACTTTTCCTGTCATTCTCGCGAAGCTTGTATCCCTATTTTTGCGAGGGTAGGTTCTGCGAAAGCAGGCAGCGGAAATCTAAAACAAAATTTAGGAGGTAATGAAATAATTATGAAGCTTAAAAAGAAAATATCAATTTTTATTTTGCTAATTCTTTCAGTTTTTGCCTTAAGTTCTATAAATGTGTTTTCCTGGAACAGTCACTTTTTTTATACTGAACTGGCTATAAAAAATAATGATTGGATAAACAATTTCCCTGAAATCGAAGTAACTCCTTATAGTTACGAAGATATAGACCAGGATGAATATAATCCGGAATTTGTAATAAAATATATGGAGGGGGAGATTGGAGGAAAAGTAAAAGCCTCAGATGTTCTCATAAATTATTCGGACGAACCGGATTGGGATTTAGATACTAATTTAGAATTAAATAAATTACAAGCTTTAACCGGGGGAAGTCAAGGGTATCGCCATATGTATTTTTCAGTGTTTGCAGGTTTATTGAAAGCCGGAGACGCCCCCAAAAGAGCCAATCACTTCTTTGAAATGTCCAAAATTGCCTTTGGGAAAGGCGATAATTATTGGGGTTTTAGGTTTGCCGCTCGAGCTATTCATTATTTAGAAGACGTTTCCCAACCTTATCATACCTATCCAGCTCCTTTGGAGGTCCTTTTTAAGAAATTTTTTAATGTAAAAAAACTGACTGTACTGGTTACCAATGCTCATTATGGTTACGAAGATTTTAATGGATATCTTTTTGAACATCAGAAAGACGAATTTTATAATCTGCTTCCCGAGGTGAAAACCGTTAAGATGGATGATGTAGCGGATAGTGTAATTAAACTGAGTAAGGAAGCCAGAAAAGATTTTATCTTGTCTTATCGAGAGACTATGAAATTATTTCCTGTATTAGAAAATGATCAAGAATTTATTATTCTTAAAGGAGAAGAAATAATAAGGACAGCCAATTCTCCGGATAGCCAAGAACTGATTAATTTGATGAAAAAAGATATACTATTGGGCTTGGGTTATTTAAATGGCTTTTTTGATCTGTTAAAAGAGTCAGTTGAGTGAAGAATAGCGTGGAGCGTATAGCGGGCACAATTCATTGTGCCCGCTATACCTAAATCCTAGTTTCTTTAACGCGATAATCGATACGATATACTAAGAGAATGGAGGAAAATAAAATGAGAAGGGTTAATTCTAAATTAGTAAAGATCTATTTTTTAGTATTATTTCTTGTATTCTTTCTGATTATTTCATCAATCTTTTCAACAGAAAATAAAAAAGATTTATATTCTCCTGAAGATATTTCCAATATCCGCCAATTTCATTTTTCTCCTGCAGCATCTGAACTTCTTGGAAAAAATGGTTTTGCAGTTTCACCTGCTTATTATAAGGAGATAAATGATATCTATTTAGAGTGCAAAGATACCAACCAGCCCATATTTATAACAACCGATGCAGTTCTTCATACCAGCCATATATTTTTTGATTATCTTTTGCGAATTTTAGAGGTAGAAAAACTTTATGATTCAGCAGTCGAACTTACTGACCGCATGCTCGAACTTTCTACTAAACAATATAATGAATCAAGCAGTGAAGAAGTCAAAGAGGCAGCTAAATTGAATATCGGTTTTTTTGCAGTGGCTAAAAGACAATTTGATACTGAGTATCGAGCTGGTTATGAATTAGAGGAATTAGTGGACCAAGAGTGTGAAAATATAAAGAATCACAAAGGATTAGAGTTCAGAGAACTTTTAACCTATGTTAAAAACCCCAGCATTTATCAGACTCCTTATGCCTATGAAGATTATAGCCAGTATATCCCCAGGGGCCATTACACCAGAAATGAAAAGTTGGAGAATTATTTTAAGGCAATGATGTGGTATGGCCGCATTGATTTTAAATTAAGACCAGCCTCAGAAGAACCAGCTATAACTTATGGTAAGAAAATGACTCTGCAAGCTATTTTAATGGCTGACGCCCTTTTAAGAGATGAAAATACTCTTAAATTATGGAAGATGATTTATGAGCCTACAGTCTATTTTGTGGGGAAGACCGACGATTTATATGTCGATGACTATATAAAACTTATTAAGGAAATATTTCCCCCCAATGAATCTGTGGATAAATATAATAATCAAGAAAAGCTCACTGAATTTATTAATAGGGCAATACAATTAAGAGCACCTAAGATTCTCTCTGGTTTAGCCTTTGCAGAGGATGGCGATTTTAGAGTTTCAACTCAGGGTTTCAGATTTATGGGACAGAGATTTATTCCAGATTCTTATATGTTTCAGGAATTAGTATTTGGAGTAAAAGATGAAAAGGTGATTATGCAATATACCGGTGATAAGAAACCCTTTACTATGGAGATTATCCCCAACTTTGGACCAGTTAGGGCTTTTCCCCGGGGGTTAGATGTATGTGCTGTGCTGGGGTCAAAGAGGGCGCTGGAAATTTTAGAGGTAGAAGGAGATACTGAGTATACCGAATATTATAATCAATTAGATAATTTAAAAGAAGAATTTTCTCTTAAAACCGTAGAGGAATGGAGGCAAAATCTCTACTGGCGCTGGCTTTATGCATTGCTCCCCTTATTGGAGGAGAATAAAGATACAAATTTACCTTGTTTTATACAAAGTCCTGCCTGGTTAGATAAGGAGTTACAGACCGTACTGGGTTCCTGGACTGAATTAAGGCATGATACTATTTTATATGCCAAGCAGAGTTATACTGTAGCGGGTAAAGGGATGCCTCCTGAACCAAAGTTAACCTACGGGTATGTTGAGCCTTATCCGGAAGTCTATGCCAGATTAGAAGAGATGATGAAAGACTTAAGAAATAATCTTATTATCCTTGATCTTGATATTGAAGGAATTCCGGAGAAGATAAAAGAATTTGAAGAATTATTAGATAAATTAAAGATCATTTCCGAAAAAGAAATTAGCAATATACTATTAAATGATGAGGAGTATGAATTTATCTGGAATGTCGGAAGAAAACTTGTTTCCTTAAAGGAATTCCCCTCAGAAATTTTGGAAAAGATAACCTCTGATACTGATGAGAAGATGGAGATTGTGGCAGATGTCCACACTGATGTAAATACCGGACAAGTTTTAGAGGAGGGAGTTGGCTCGCCATTTAATATCTATGTTATAATAGATTCTGCCCGGGGAATAAGAATCTGTCGGGGTGCCGTTTTTTCTTATTATGAATTTAAACATCCCATGAAAGATAGATTAACTGATGAAAAATGGCAGGAGATGGGAGAAAATAGAGAAAGACCGAATCAACCTGATTGGGTGAAGACTTTTATCGCAGAGTAAATTAGTATCGAGTATCGCGTTAGGAAAGTAATATAATAAGTAATGTATTATACAAAGTAGAAGAAAAAAGTAGAAGAGAGGAGAAATATTAAATGAAGCAGATTGGGCAATTAGATGTTACCGATAATAAAAGATTGGTTTTGTCTATCGGTGAGTTTCGGGGAGTAGAGAGAGTTGATTTAAGGCAATATGTAAAAGTGAAAGACGGAGATGAGTACATTCCCACCCCTAAAGGTATAAATTTTAGCGCGGAATGGATAGATGATTTTGTGAAAATGGTAGAAAAATTAAAGGAAGTTGATTAAGAAAAATAAAATATAATTATTATTGTATTTTTAAGGAAAAAAAATTTTATGAAAAATGTTAATTATTTATCTGTTGCCGAAGAAGTAATACAACAGATAAAATCTAAAGGTGCATTCCTGGTAACAAAATCCAAAGATGGTAAAAAAATAAATGTTATGACTATTGGTTGGGCCGCTATTGGATATATGTGGAGAAAACCGATAATGACAGTTATGGTTAGAAAGAGCCGCTTTACTCATGGCATTATCGAAAAGGCCTCCAGTTTTACGGTTAGTATCCCTGGAGAGGATTTAGGAAAGGCTTTAAACTTTTGTGGTACTAAGTCTGGTCGAGATGTTGATAAATTTAAAGAATATAAATTATCTGTTGTTCCTGCACAAAAAGTAGACACTCCTATCATTAACATATCAGGATTTCATTATGAATGTAAAATTGTTTATAAAAGCAAAATGAATCCTGATTTTCTGTGCAAAGAATATAAAGAAAATGTTTATGCAGATAATGACTATCATACTTTATATTTTGGCGAAATAGTGACCTGCTATAAAACATTTAGCTAAATAAATTCTGTCGCAAAGGGCAAAAAAATTAATCAGTAAAAAAGAATTAAATTAATTTCAAATAATTTTTACAAAAAAGAAGGATTATCCAAGGCGAATGTAGAAAATAGAAAAGAGATTAATTTTAAATTAAAGAACACAAAAAAAATATAATACCTGCGAGTTTAAGTATTTGAAAAGAAGAGGGAGGTGGTTAATTTAGCATAATTATTAAAGATTTAGGTTTAGCGAGGGCTTGATTATTTAGAAAATTAATTAAAAATATTTAAGGAGGATTTATACAAATATGTTGAGATTCAAAATAACTAAAGGGCTATTAATTTCCCTGTTAACTTTCTTGTTAATTCTAAGTTCAGTATGTTTTATTTTTGCCGCGGAAAAAGAGATTGTTATACTATCGATTAATGACTTTCATGGTGCTCTTGCTCCTGCCGGTAAAAATGTAGGAGGGGTAAAGCTTGTTGATGCTTTAAAGACTGAAAAGGCTAAGAATCCGGAGGGGACAATTATTGTATCTGCCGGTGATAATTACCAGGGTAGTGCTATGTCCAATCTCCTATATGGTGAACCAGTTTCAGCAGTCTTTAAAGAAATGGGCATAGAATTATCTGCAGTAGGTAATCATGAATTTGATTGGGGAGTGGATAGAATTAGCAAATGGGCCGAAGATGGTGGATTCACCTTTGTCTGTACTAATATTTATGATATAAGAACAAATGAACCGGTTGATTGGGCAGAACCATTTGTAATTATTGAAAAAGAAGGGGTAAAAGTTGGCTTTGTTGGTTTGGCTACTCCGGAGACTGCTTATAAAACCCTTAAAGCAAATGTAGTAAATTATGAATTCAGAGATCCCGTAGAAGTAATTACTGAATGGGTACCTAAAGTGAAAGATGCAGGAGCTGATATTATTATTGCTTTAACCCATCTTGGTTCATTTCAAGACAAAGAAGGGAACATTACTGGCGAAGCTGCTGACTTGTGTGAAATAGATGGAGTAGATGCAGTAATATCCGGGCATACTCACCAAAGAGTTAGTGGTTTGGTTAATAATAAGCCTCTTGTGCAAGCTTATTATTCTGGCCGTTCATTTGCGAAACTAACTTTTACTTTTGATGAGAATGATAGACTGGTAAGTGCAGAACCTTTCCTTGACAATCTCTATGATAGAGCAGATACTCTTAAAGATGATGCTAATATGTTAGTAGTCTATAAAAAATATGAAGACGAATTGAATCCTGTTTTAGGAAAAGTATTAGGGAGAACCACTGTTGATTTAGACCATGATAGATATGCCGGACCATCTTTATTGGGTGAATGGTCTTGTGATATAATGAAAGATAAGGTTGGAGTTCAGATTGCTATGACTAATGGCGGAGGACTGAGAGTTCCTGTTCCAGCAGGAGAAATTACTGCAGGGATACTATATGAAGTTATGCCTTTTGATAACACCCTATACACTATGAAGTTATCCGGTGCAGATGTAAAAGCAAATATTGAACATGGCATAATGAATGATGATATTGGTTGGATTCAGATATCCGGGGTAAGAGTAACTTATAATCCCAATGCAGAAGCAGGTAACAGGATTACCAGTATGGTCTTAGAGGACGGCACCACTGTTGAGATGGATAAGTACTATACTGTGGTAACCAATGACTTTATGTTTACCGGCGGGGATAATTACAACTTTAAGAATTCTAAAGATGGATTGGATACCTTCATTCCTATAAGGGATGCTTTGATGGATGCAGTAGAAAAGGCCGGAGTTATTTCTCCCAAGAAACAAAATTGGTTATCCGAAGAGAAAGTTGGCAAGCTTTATGTGGTGGAAGCTGGTGATTCATTGTGGGAGATTGCCCAAAAATTTGGAACAACTGTAGAAAAAATTCTTGCCTGTAATGAGATAGAGAATTCAAGACTTATCAGACCTGGTCAGGAGATACTTATCCCTACAGATTGATAAATTAAAAAGTGAAAAGAGGATGGTGTTATCAATATACCATCCTCTTTTTTGTTAATATTTTGTAAATTTTTTTGTGGAATTATTGGGGTCAGGTCTTCACATTTGACATAACATTTCTAACTGTCTTATTTAGGATTAAGTTATGTCAAATGTGAAGACCTGACCCCTAAGAGAGTTTGACCCCTAAGAGATAAGAGAGTTGGTAATTATGGGGAAAAAGAAACTTAACATATTATTGTGGATATTTATATTTTTTATTGCTTCATCATTATTTTATTATTTCATTATTTATAACAGAAGTAGGTCTGTGGATAATGATAATAAAGAGATTACTTATGTAAGGGCAAAAGTGTTAGAAGTAATTGATAGTGATTTAACCGAAGAAGGAAATATACCGGGTGTTTATATAGGCACTCAGGAATTAAAAATTGAAATATTATCCGGGGAATTTAAAGGTCAGAAATTAAACTTAACTAATTCCCGATTACATGGTGATTTAGTTTACGATGTTGTTGCGGAAGATGGAATGGAAATTGTTTTAGCTCTAAAAAAAAGAGAAGGCCAATCACCTTCAGTTGGGATAGATACCTATGCTCGAGACAAAGTTCTTTATATACTTATTTTTCTATTTATCTTTGTATTAATTGTGGTAGGAAGAATAAAAGGTCTGACGGCTTTAATTTCCCTGATTATTACCGGCCTATTAATAGCTTTTTTTATGCTGCCATTAATGTTTAAAGGTCATAGCCCGATCTTATTGGCCGTTATTACTGCTACTATAGTCATATTTTTATCTTTAATCTTAATTGGCGGGTTTAACAAAAAGAGTTTAGCGGCCATAATTGGAACATCAGCAGGAGTAGTAATTGCGGGAATTATTTCCTTAGTTTCAGGGAGATTAGCCCATCTTACCGGGATTACCGGAGAAGCCAGCGAACAACTTATTTATGTAGTTAGTAGTTTTCCAATTAATATAAAGGGGATAATGTTTGCTGGTATTATTATATCCTCACTGGGGGCGGTGATGGATGTGGGTATGTCCATTGCCTCTGTAGTCTTTGAGATTCATAATAAGGTTCCTGAGTTAAGCAAGGCAGAACTCTTTAAATCAGGAATGAATGTGGGGAAAGATATAATAGGAACTATGGCCAATACCTTAATACTCGCTTTTACCGGAGCGTCTTTAAGTATAATGATACTTCTAATGGCATATAATATGCCTTATTTTAGAGCCATAAATCTTAATACAGTTAGCACTGAAATTATTCAGGGTTTATCGGGGAGTATCGGATTAGTATTAACAGTCCCTATAACTTCCTTTATCTCCGCTTTATTTATTGAGAACCGATCCCAAGCCACTAAATAGCCTTATTATTTTATGGTAATTAACCAGGAAATTCTTCGCTGATATTGATTGTTCTTATCCTCGGCAGTAATATTAACAATATAAGACTTTTTAATTAGAGGTTTTAAAGAATCAGGGGTAAAAGAAATTTCTCGATTTTCTGAATTAAAATCGAATTTTACTTTTGCCCCTCCCAATTTCATAGACAGAGTATCTGCATCATAATTATCACCCTCTAAAATTGCCCCTATCTTAACAAGTTG
>JAHIPN010000450.1 GCA_018894595.1 bacterium | reverse complement strand
ATTTCTTTGGTAGTAGGTCTAGTAGAAGAGTCAAAAACTTATGATTTTTATAATACTGCTCTTTATCTGGAAAAAGGAGAAATAAAACATCTCCATCGAAAGATATATTTACCTAATTATGGCATATTTGAGGAGAAAAAAAATTTTGTTAGCGGGGAAGAAGTAAAAGCTTTTGAGACATCTTATGGACGAATGGGTATGTTAGTTTGTGCTGATAGCTGGCATCCTGTTTTACCTTATATTTTAGCCTTAGATGGTGCTTTTATTTTTATAAATGTGGTTGCCAGTTATAGTAAGGGCTTAGGAAAGAAAATATCTACTCGTTATGCCTGGGAAAGGTTGAATAAATTTTATGCCCAAGTATTTTCTTGCTATGTTGTCTTTGTTAATGCAGTAGGTGCTGATGGCGAAAATAGTTTTTGGGGAGGGTCTACTGTCGTTAAACCGGGAGGTAGAACATTAGTAAAGGCTGATTATTACAAAGAAGAATTGGCCACAGCATACATAGATTTAAAAAGAGTACGATATTATAAAAATGTTTTACCAGAATTTAAAGAAGAGAAAATTGATTTAGTTACAAGAGAACTCAAGAGAATAAAGAAAGACAAACTTAAGAATGTCTCTTTTAAACATTTTAATAAACCATTCAAAAGAAAATTTTAAAAAATTAGCTCATTATTTTGAACTATCCTAATTATATTTGATTCAAAATGATGAAAATAAAAATTGTGTTGGAGGCTTATTTAAAGAATAAATATTTCTTTGGTGTTATAGAATTGAATTATTTATTCTAAATCAGTAACTACCATTAAGCATTAAAGAGTACTAAGGTTTCTTCTACAGGTATGTTTTTATCAAAGTAGAAAATTTAACCATTAAAGAGTATTATCTTCTTAAAATATCCAATGAGCTTAAGTTGTTTCCAGTTATATGGGTGGAGATTAAAGAAAATAAAATATTAAGATTAAGTTTATCGCCCGCCTTATTAAATTAAGATTAAAACGGGCGATAAATATTTATACTAATTATATTTATAATTTTAGTTTTTTTAATCTCTCTATAGCTTCTCCTAATCTATTTTCATCTACCGTTAAGGCAATTCGCACATATCCTTCCCCGTATTCTCCGTAGCCGATTCCAGGAGTAACAATTATTCCTGTCTTTTCTAGTAAGAGGTTAGAAAATTCCATAGAACTCATTTTGTTCAAAGTAGGAATCCAGATGTAAAAAGTAGCTTTAGTTGGCTTTAAATCCCATCCTAATTTATTTAATCCATTTATTACTACATTTCGTCTACCGGTATAAATTTTATTCATCTTCTCTATATTGTCCTGGGGACCAGTTAGAGCCTCCATTCCAGCTTCTTGGATGGCTTTAAAGACACCCGAGTCGATATTGGTCTTTATAATAGAGAGAGCTGAAATTGCTTCTTTGTTTCCCACTACAAAACCCAATCTCCAGCCGGTCATATTATAAGTTTTAGATAGAGAATGGAATTCAATTCCTACTTCTTTCGCCCCATCTACTTCCAAAAAACTGTTGGCTTTATAACCATCAAAGGTCATCTCCGAATAAGCAAAATCGTGGCAAACCAGGATATCATATTTTTTAGCAAATTTTACTACCTTTTCAAAAAAATTTTTATCAGCTATAGCGGATGTGGGGTTATTAGGATAATTAATAAACATCAATTTGGCTCTTTTGGCAATCTCTTCATCTATTTTATCTAAATCAGGCAGAAAATTATTTTCTTCTAATAGAGGCATAATATAAGGGAAACCATTGGCAAATAAAGTACCCGTTTTATAAACCGGATAAGCAGGGTCAGGTATAAGACTAAAGTCTCCCGGGTCAATAAAAGCCAGAAAGATATGAGCTATTCCCTCTTTGGAGCCGATGAGAGCCATAACTTCATTATCCGGATCTAAGTCAACCCCGAATCTATTTTTATACCATGAGGCAATTGCCTGCCTGAATTTAGCTGTTCCCTGATAAGGGGGATAGTTATGTGTTTTAGGGTTTTTTACGCTTTCAATTAATTTTTCAATTATATTATCAGGAGTAGGTTGGTCAGGGTCACCAATACCTAAATTAATAATGTCGACTCCCTTTTTAAGAGCTTCTTCTTTTTTCTTATCAATTTCTGCAAATAGATAAGGTGGCACATTCTGAATTCTTTGTGCTATTTTCATTGAATATTTCTCCTTTTGAAACTGGGATAAATTTCTACTAATTGTTGCTTATGCTTCCACCTCACTCAAAATAAAAAGTGGGACTTTGCAATATTAATTTTTAATAAATTAACATATATTTTAAGAAAAGTCAAAAAAGATTTAAAATTTTTTTGTAAAATTATTAAAAAATTTTAAATAGAAGGCTTGTTTTTTAAAATAAATGTGTTATAGTATGTAAAATAGACTATTAGTTTTAAAGAGGAAGCCTTATGGAAAAAAGAAAAATTAATCCGATTTTAGCAAACTTTATTCCTGTAGTGAAAGCAATTGCCAAAACATTTGGTCCGGATTGCGAAGTCCTGTTACACGACGTTAGCAACTTGCAAAGTTCAATTATTGCGATAGAAAATGGCCATATAACTGGAAGAAAAATTGGAAGTCCAATAACTGATTTGGGGTTATATTTTTTAAAATCAGACCTTTTTAAAAATACAGATTTTATTGCTAATTATCAGACTGAAAGCAAAGATGGTAAGAAATTAAAATCAAGCAGTATTTTTATTAGAGATAAACAAAAAAAAATAATTGGTTTTTTATGTATTAATTATGCTTTAGAACATTTATCAGAGGTTAGAAAAATGATAGACGATTTTAGCATAGTTACTAAAGATGTAGATAAGGAAGTTTCTAATAACGAGAGAAAAGAGGAAATTTTTACAGATAATATAGATGATCTTTTAGAAAGAATATTCATGAAAGCAAAAGAAAAAATTGGAAAACCAATAGAAAAGATGCAGAAGAATGATAAATTGGAAGTAGTAAAATATTTGCAGAAAAAGGGAGTTTTTTTAGTTAAAGGGAATATTGATAAAATTGCAAATAAGTTAAATGTTTCTCGTTATACTATTTATAATTATTTATCTGAGATAAAACCAGAAAAAAATATCAAGCTAATTTAACTAATTATTTATTTAAATTTGTCTGAAGTAGATAAAGAAAGGTAGTGAAGAAAAATTAAAAAGGAGATCATTAAAACTCAAAAAGCCCCACTGGCCATTGGGCCCTATTCGCAAGCAATAAAGGTGGGGGATTTACTGTTTATTTCTGGCCAAATTTCTATAAATCCAGAAACTAATGAGTTTATTGATGGTGATATT
>JAHIPN010000449.1 GCA_018894595.1 bacterium | reverse complement strand
TGTTATACTTTTAAACGGAGAGATGACCGAGTGGCCGAAGGTGGTTGCCTGCTAAGCAATTGAGCGGGTTAAGGCCTGCTCCGAGGGTTCGAATCCCTCTCTCTCCGCCATTTCTTATAGGTTAAGAGGGCTGCTCTATTGCACGAATTAAGAGAAAACCGCAGTATTTTTTATTACGCTATTGGTAAAACCAAAACAGATTATTCATTATTCATTCTAACTGAAGATGTTAAAAAATTGTCTCAACCTTTTATAAGGTGATGGCAATTTTTTTGTTAATAAAATAGAAAGTATTTAAAATATTATCTAAAGGGAGGAGAAATTATGAATTTGGATAGAGGTGATTTCGAAACAGAAAATTTAATTGTTTGGGAGAGAATTATCAAGGAATTATTTCCGGTATCTATCCCAAACAATTGTCTTTGGAAGGATATTGATAGTATAATTTCTATTCTAAACAAAATAAGTTCTATAGATAATTTAAACCATACTTTATTTCCCGCCGGCGGAGGTCATGATTTAACAGGCGCAAAAAGATCATCAGAGAAAGGTTGCATTGAATTTAGTACCCCGAATTCAGTGAGGATTGTTAAGCCAAAAGTATTGGAATTTAATTATTTCCCCAATAATGCAGGCTGGGCTTATTTTCGCTTAGAAACTGCCGGTTTAAAGCCGATTATTCCAAACATTGACCCATCTTCTATAAAAGAAAAGGTAACTGAGCTGGAGCCCGGTAATTATGTAGAAAAAGAAATATGGGAGAAAGGTTATCTGGGATATAATGAAAAGAATAATAGAATTCTGCTGCCTAAAAGTGCAAGGATAGTCTCTAGATATTTTAAAGGTTTATTTGTAGTATTTGCAAAAAGTTCTCCTTATAACAAAAATCACGTTAGTTATGATGCCAGACACGACAAGATGAATAGTAAAAAGTTTAGGCAATATATTGAGAAATGTATAATAAAATTTAACGAAGAAAACTAAATTCGTATCTCGTATGTATTAGTTATCCAGTTACCCGGTTTGCCAGTTTACCGGTTAAGGATTAGTTAACCAGTCATTAGCAAGACAGGCGTATAGCAATACGCCCCTACTTACTGAAAACTGTCAACTAAAACTTGTTTTAATACTAACGACTATTCAATACTCACTAACAACTAATTTAATCTATCTAAACAGGAGGATAAATAATCATGAGTATACACATTGGAACAAAAGAAGGAGATATCGCCAGTACAGTTTTACTTCCCGGCGATCCCTTGAGGGCAAAAAATATAGCGGAAAATTTCCTTACTGATGTTATCTGTTATAATGAAGTACGTGGTATGCATGGTTTTACCGGAATTTATAAAGGGAAAAAAATTTCTGTCCAGGGGACAGGTATTGGAATACCTTCAATATCGATATATGTAAATGAACTTATCGTAAGTTACAAGGCAAAAAATTTAATCCGAATCGGAAGCTGTGGTTCTATGCAGCCAGATGTAAAAATAAGAGATGTCATTTTAGCTATGAGTGCCTCGACAGATTCCCACATTAATAAGATACGTTTTAATGGTATGGACTATGCTCCGACGGCAAATTTTAATCTCTTAAAAAGAGCTTATGATATTGCCTTAGAGAAAAATATTCCAGTAAAAATAGGAAGTGTTTTGACTACCGATACTTTTTATAACGATGATCCTAATTCCTGGAAACACTGGGCAAATTATGGAATATTAGCCGTGGAAATGGAAACTGCTATCTTATATACTCTAGCAGCAAAATTTAAAGTTAATGCTCTTTCGATTTTAACTGTTTCCGATAGTTTGGTGACCAGAGAAGAGACCACTTCAGAAGAAAGGCAGAAGACCTTTAACCAGATGGTTGAGGTTGCCCTGGAATTAGCAGAATAGTCAAACCCCGTGAAGTGCATGCCTGCCACTGCACAGATTTAAAATCAAAAATTGCCTTATCCCAAGTAACAAACCTTAAAGAAGTAGGTGTAGGCCAAACCCTGGAATATAAATAGATAACTAAGATTAAAAGAAAATGTAATAAAAGTGGAAGATGAAAAGGATTTAAATTTATCTTTCTTGAGGTGTATTACGGATAAAAATTTACAACAGCGATTCTGGGAAATAGATTTCCTGCGGGGAATTGCCATCATTATGATGGTGTTCTATCACTTGCTTTATAATTTGCACTATTTTGCTCAATATAATGTCAATGTATATTCTGGTTTTTGGATGTATTTTGCGCGGGTGACTGCTGCGACATTTATTTTTTTAGTCGGGGTATCCCTTAGTGTCAGTTTTTCCAAAACTAAGAAAATCCATAGCGATAAAAATAAATTATTCATAAAATATCTTAAAAGGGGTTTGAAGGTATTTTCCTGGGGTTTAATTATAACTCTGGTGACTAGAATATTTTTAGGTAGGGCTTTTGTAATTTTTGGTGTACTCCATCTTATCGGAATTTCCATTATTTTAGCTTACCCTTTTCTGAAACTCCGCTATTGGAATCTATTAATTGGTTTGATTTGTATAATATTGGGGGCATATTTAAAGGGTTTTGCTTTTGATTTTCATTGGCTGTCATGGTTAGGGTTTAGACCAGATCAATTTTATTCAGTTGACTATTTCCCGCTTTTACCCTGGTTTGGAGTGGTTTTAATGGGCATATTTTTTGGTAATTTACTCTACTCAGATTACTCTCGAAGGTTTCAACTTGCTGATCTTTCTTTCTTTTCAGGGATAAAAGTTTTATGTTTTCTGGGGAAACATTCCTTACTAATCTATTTGCTCCATCAGCCCTTAATAATTGCGGTACTCTATCTTTTCGGCATGGTGAATGTAAATTTACTCTAATTTTATCTGTTTTTTAGCTATTTATATGTAAAAAGTTCTCCAATATCTTAATCTTATGGAAATTAAATTATAACAAATAGATTATTTGAGGTTTTTTACTATTTTATTAAATTGGTCTCCCCGGTCAAATTCATTTTCAAACATCCCAAAACTGGCAGCTGCAGGAGAAAGAAGAACAAGGTCATTTGCTTGTGCCTGTTGCAGGGCTGCTTCGACTCCCACTTTCAAGTTTGAAGTAAGGATAATTTTTTCTGAATCAAGGTATTTTTTTAAGGTAGAAAGTATTTTTTGGGAGGCATCATAAGCGGGATGCTGCAAGAGGATAATTTTTTTAATTTCTTTATTTTTCCCGATGGCTTCCCCAAAATTTTCATAATTTAATTTTTTATCTTTGCCGCCCAAGAACAAAATAATAGGCTGTTCGGTGAAAGATTCTAAAGCGGCTAAAGTTGCCTCCGGAGTGGTGGCACAGGTATCATTATAAAATTTAATCCCTTTAAATTCCCCAATAAATTCTAATCTGTACGGAACTCCGGGAAAATTTTTTATGGCTTTTAGAATAATTTCACCCGGGATGTTATGAATAAAGCCAACCGTACTTGCTGCTAAAATATTTTCCAGATTATGTGGCCCGGGCAAAGGAAGATCGGAGATTTTAGCAAAGGTCATTTTATATTGTTCTGATTGAAAGACCAGCTCATCATTTTCTAAATAACATCCTGGTTCTATCTTTTTTTTAGCACTGAACCAGTAAATCGGTAATCCGGTTTCTTTTTTAATTTTAACAGTCTCTTCATTATCATAATTTACTACCAGATTATCATTTGGGCTTTGGTGCTTGAAAATTAGTTTTTCTGATTGGGCATACTCTTTGTAATTGGAATAACGGTCTAAGTGGTCAGGCAGGATATTGGTTAAGACGGCAGTCTGAGGTGTAAATTGATAATCTTTCATCCCTTCCATCTGCCAGGTAGATATTTCTAAGATTATCCAGGTTTGAGGGTTGATTTTTTCTAAAATATCTAAAACAGAGATACCAATATTACCGGCTAAAATTGTATCTTTTTGAGCTTCTTTAAAAATATGATAGATAAGTTGAGATACAGTGCTTTTCCCTTTAGTCCCGGCAACGGCAATTATATTTTTTGAGGGGCAGAGTTGAAAGAAAAGATCTAAATCGGTTTTAATGGGGATTTTATGTTTCCGGGCAATTTTTAGATACTTTGAATTATGGGGAACAGCCGGGTTTTGAATTACCATTTCTGTATTGATAAAATCTTCTTCCCTATGTCGGCCCAGTACATATTTAATATTGAAATCTTTTAATTTTTTTAAAGAAGGTTCAAGTTCTTCTTTGGTCTTTAAATCTGTAACTAAAATTTTAGCACCCGCTTTTGCTAAGAACCGGGCAACTCCCAAGCCACCTTGATTTAATCCCAATCCCATTATGGTGATTCTTTTTTCTTTTAAATCTTCAGGATTTTTAGTCATTCGAAATATAATTCCTTTTTAATCTATCTTTCTTTAATAAAATTAAAAAACCTGCTTCCTAAATATAGCAAAAATAAACAAATATTTCAATTAATAAAAATCGTATTGCGTATGTTAGCGTATAGAAAGTAAAAAGCAAGAGGTAGGGGCAGACCTTGTGTCTGCCCGTAGCAAGGCAAAATCCAAAAATCGATAAAAGCATTATAATAGACGTAGGACAGGCGAGACGCCTGTCTATGAATTATAAAAGAAGGGCACAATTCATTGTGCCCCTACACCTGACCCCTAGTTTTTTTACGCGATATGTAATACCATATACAAAAAAGTTTTGAGTTTTGAATTATGGTTTTTCGCTTTTCGCTTTAAGTTTTTAGTTGCATTCTGAAAACTTATATTTATGCTAACGACTATTCACTATTCACTAACGACTAATTAATTTGACTAAGAATTTAAATTATAATAAAATCAATAGGGAACTTTTATTTTAAAAGTGC
>JAHIPN010000448.1 GCA_018894595.1 bacterium | reverse complement strand
TTTTCTTTGTCTATAATAATATTAGCATAATATTTAGGAATTTTGCAAATTTTAGTTTATCTAAAAAGTAGTTTATGGACACGATGCATCGTGCCTCTACAAATTAATTATTAGTAGGGGCAGACACAAGGTCTGCCCCTACTAATTTGACTTCTATGTTTTTTTCTTCACTAAATACTATTCACTAACGACTATTCACTATTTTAAAACGGAATATCTTCTTCTGATATTGAAGTATCTTCATTTATTGGTTCATCAGAAACATTCTCTTCTCCCTCTGTGGGAGGGCCTTCTTTGGCAATACCTATATCTTTCACTAAATCTAAAAACTGTACAGTTCGGGCGTTAATTTCAAAAGAAGTTCTCTTGTTTCCTTCTTTATCCTGCCAATTATTAGACCTTAATTCACCACTTATAGCCACCCTTCTGCCTTTTTTCAAAAACTGCGAAACATTTTCTGCCTGCTTACCCCAGGTTGTTACATTTATAAAGAGAACGTCTTCTATGTTATTTCCTTCCTGATTTCTATAAGTCCTGTTTATGGCAATGCCAAATTTACATACCCCCGTCCCGCCAGGTGTGTATCTTAATTCCGGGTCTCTGGTTAATCTGCCAATACTTATAAAACTGTTTAAGTCACCAAAAGTAGCCATAAAAAAATTTCCTCCTTTTTTATTTTAAATTTTAAATTTACAAAATCTTCCAGTCTACCAGTCAATTTAGTAAACTAGTTGTCTGATTAGTTAATTAGTTTGAAATCAATTTATCAGTTAATTAAATTCTTTATCATTGTGAGTTCTAAATTTGATGGGGTCAGATTTATTCGACCCAGATTGTTTTGATAATTTTTCTAACAGGTTCGATGAATCGAACCCCTACCATTGGAAGGGCGTATTGCAATACGCCCCTACTTCTTTTTTTAAACTTGCAACTTGCAACCTGTTTCACTGTTTTTTATTTTACCACAATATTTACCAGTTTCCCAGAAACAACAATAACTTTTATAATCTTTTTGCCTTCAATTTTTTCTTGTATTTTTGGTAGAGAAAGTGCTTCCTTTTTTATTTTCTCATCATTGTAAGATGCAGGAACCGTCAATTTTCCTCTTAGTTTTCCATTTACCTGGACTACAATTAGCTTCTCCTCTTCCTCCAACATCTTCTCATCATATTTGGGCCAGGACTGCATATAAATAATTTCTTTGTTGCGCATCTCTTGCCATAGCTCTTCTGAAAAATGAGGAGCGATGGGACCCAGAAGCCTGACTATCATTTCTAAAGCCTCTCTTAAAACAAAAATATCTCCTTCTTTGCCCTGTTTTTCTTCTGCTTCCAGCTGAAACTTGTATATTTCATTTACTAATTCCATGATTGCACTAATAGCCGTATTGAAATGAAATCTTTGTTCGATATCTTCAGTTACTTTTTTAATGGTTTGATGGGTCTTCTGTCTTATTTTTTTAGCTTCAATGCTTATATCTTCAGGGGAAATTTCTTCCTTGTTTTTTGGCTTTTTAAAACAATCGATATTATTGTAAATTAACCGCCAAACTCGATTCAAAAACCGAGATGCCCCATCCATTCCTTTATCAGTCCATTCCATATCTGCTTCCGGAGGACCAGCAAACAGCATCATTATTCTGGTAGCATCAATGCCGAATTTTGAAAATATTTCTCCCGGATTGACTATATTACCTTTTGATTTAGACATTGCTGCTCCGTCTTTGCAGACCATTCCTTGAGTAAAGAGCCTTTTGAAGGGTTCCTTAAAATTTACAAACCCCATATCGTATAGAGCTTTAATAAAAAACCGAGAATATAATAGATGTAATATAGCGTGCTCTACCCCGCCGATATACTGGTCTACCGGCATCCAGTATTTTAATTCTTCAGCATCAAATGGTGCTGTATTAATTTTAGAAGAGCAAAATCTAAGGTAGTACCAGGAAGAACAGACAAAAGTATCCATAGTGTCTGTTTCTCTTTTGGCTTCCTTACCACACTTCGGACAAGCTGTATTGACAAACTCTTTACTGCTTGCCAGTGGTGACATACCTTTAGGTCTAAAATCAACATCTTCCGGTAGTAAAACCGGTAAATCATTTTCAGGTACAGGGACCATTCCGCAATCAGAACAATAAATTATAGGTATGGGCGCCCCCCAATAACGCTGGCGCGAAATAAGCCAGTCTCTTAATCTATAATTAACCTCTCTCTTCCCAGAGCCTTTTTTAATCAGATAATCAATCATCACACCTAATGACTTACTACTTGATAAACCATTAAATTGGCCGGAATTAACCATAATGCCTGCTTGGTCAAAAGCAGCCTCCATAGTGTCAGAGGTAACTTTTTTATCCTCTGGTTGAATAACTATTCTGATAGGTAAATTATATTTTTTGGCAAATTCAAAATCTCTTTGGTCATGAGCCGGAACTGCCATTACCGCACCCGTTCCATAGTCCATTAGTATGTAATTTGCTACCCAAATGGGAATTTCCTCATCATTTATGGGATTTATTACATATTTACCGGTAAAACATCCTCTTTTTTCCAACACGCCAGATACCCTATCTATAGCGCTCTCTTTACTTACCTCTCTTACAAAACTCTGAACTTCATCTTTGCAAGAAGAGTCTTTTGTTATCTCTCCTACTGCAGGGTGTTCGGGGGCCAATAAAAAATAAGTTGCTCCATAGAGAGTGTCGGGTCGAGTAGTAAAAACCGGGATAGTCTTATTGCTCCCCTTTATGGGAAATTCGATCCTTGCTCCTTCGCTCCTGCCTATCCAATTTCTCTGCATAGTCAATACTTTCTCTGGCCATTCTTCTAAACACTCTATATCATCAAGCAATCTCTGAGCATATTCGGTAATCTTAAAAAACCATTGAGATAACTCTTTTTTAACAACTTCGGCTTCACATCTTTCACATTTTCCCTCCACAACTTGTTCATTAGCTAACACAGTAGAACAGGAGGGACACCAGTTAACTACACCTTTCTTTTTGTAGGCTAATCCTTTTTTATATAATTGTAAGAAAATCCATTGTGTCCATTTGTAGTAATCCGGATTACAGGTTGCTATTTCTCTATCCCAATCATAACTGATGCTCATATTAGTAAGAGTATTTTTCATTTTTTGAATATTGTTTTTAGTCCAGATTGAAGGATGAATGTTATTTTGTATAGCAGCGTTCTCCGCGGGTAAGCCAAAGGCATCCCAACCCATAGGGTGCAGAATATTATATCCTTGAGAATGTTTATATCTGGCCACTACATCACCAATAACGTAGTTTTTCACGTGCCCCATATGAGGTTCTCCCGAAGGATAGGGAAACATTTCTAAAACATAATATTTCGGTTTTTTAGAATCTACATAAGATTTAAAAAAATTATTTTTCGTCCAATATTCCTGCCATTTTTTTTCAACTTCGGCAAAATTATATCTTTCTTCCATTTTTAAACATTCCTCCTTAAAAATAAAAATCCCGTCTCAAGTAATTAATTAAATTATTACCAGGGACGAGATTCTTCTCGTGGTACCACCCTTTTTCAGTAGATTTTACATATTGTAATTTGGTGGAGCTGGCGGGAATCGAACCCGCGACCTCCTCCACGCCAAGGAGGCGCGCTCCCGACTGCGCTACAGCCCCACAATTATCTACTCTTATTAAACAATTAACGCTTGTCAACGCTGTAAACTACATTTAAATTAACATTTTAATTTAATTTTTCGCTTACAAAACTTGAAGGCGAGTTTAAAGGTGTTTATCAGCTTTCACCAGATGCTGATTCTCTTTTTGAAAAAATACCTTTCAGTCCTTCGCTCTGTCTTTTTCTGATTCGATTCGTTTTAAGTATAATTGAAAAAAAAAATAAAAGTCAATCGGTTAACGAGACCACCTCAACATCTATGAGGCCTCCCTTGATTTCGATATCTAATTCTGCAGCACTTTTGCCATATTCCGGACTAATATAAGTCTGGTCATTTATTTTTACAAAACCTCTGACATCTAATTTTGAAGCTGGGAAATTTCTAAAAATTATCTTAGTTCCCATGTTCGAAGGTATCTTTAAAATTATTTTAGCTGCCCCTGCATTAATGTTAACTTTCGATTTTTTAGTCAGGTTGCCTGAAAAGTCAAAGGTGTAGCTCCCTACTCCGCCGGTAAAATTCATTTCATTAAAATTTGCGTTAGCCAAACCTAACATTTTTATAGTGGAGGCACCTGTTTTGATATTAATATTTTTTAAGTCTATAAGATTGGGTTGATTAAATACAATATTGGTTTGACTTGCTCCGGAATTGAGATAAAAATTTTCTATCTGTAAATTAGTTAGGTCAATATCACCGCTATAAGTCGCAGTATTAATATATAATTGTAAAGGAACACCAGAAGGTAATTTCAAATTCCATCTATTTTTATAAGGAAATGATAAATTGAGGTCTTTTTTAATACTCTGGGATAGGGTTAGGATACCGGTTTCCTCTAATATTTTATATCGGATATTGGGCTTTAAGATACTTTTATCATATTGAAAATTTCCTTTAAATGCATCTTCTTCTCCGGAAATTAAGTCCAGCTTTCCTGCCCCAAATTTTATAGTTACTTTTAATGAATCTACTTCTCTTAAAGGAATGACCATGTTTTCCCCGTTTGTTTCATCTGCCATTGATTTATAAGTAATAATAAAGAAAATAAGTAAAAGCAAAATTAACAAAATATATCTTTTTTTGGTTTTTAATTTCAAATTAATCACCCTTTTAATAAAGATAAATAAAGTGCAGGACAATTTGCTTCGCCCTGCACTTATAGAAACGTTTCTTACAATTTTTAGTAATTTAATATTAATTTATTTTTTATTATTTGTTATAGAAATAGTATATTAAATACGCTATTGCTCCAATGATTGCTGCCCACCAATACCAAGCTAATTCCGCCATACTATTACACCTCCTTTTTTTTATAATATTTTTTCAGTGCAAATATGTAAATAAGTTTATCTTTATATAATAAATTCTATATCTAATTTAAAAATCCTTCTTTTTTTTAAAAATATTTTAAATTTTTTTAAGAATTATTTTTTATCTTCCTCTTCTTTTTTGGTTTTAGCAATTATTTCCTGTACAATATTAGCAGGTACTTCTTCGTAATGGGAAAATTTCAAACTAAAAGTTCCTCTCCCTTGAGTAATTGACCTTAAATCGATAGCATATTTAAAAATCTCTGATTGAGGGATTTTAGCTTTAATGACTTGTTTCCCGCTTGAAGATTCTTCCATACCCATTATCTTCCCTCTTTTGCTGTTCAAATCTCCGATTATATCCCCCATATATTCTTTTGGCACTATTACTTCTATATCCATAATAGGCTCTAATAAGATCGGATTAGCTTCTGCCGCTCCTTTCTTAAAAGCCATCGAACCGGCTACTTTGAAAGCCATTTCCGAAGAATCTACCGGGTGATAACTGCCGTCATAAACGGTAGCCTTTATATCTACGGTGGGATATCCTGCCAATATTCCTTTTTTCATTGCTCCGATCACGCCTTTTTCTACTGCAGGTCGATATTGACGCGGAATTACTCCACCAACTATTTTATCTACAAATTCAAAGCCTTCTCCCCTGCTTCTAGGTTCAAGCTCTAACCAACAATGCCCGTACTGCCCTCTTCCGCCGGATTGCTTTTTATATTTTCCTTCTACCTTAACACTTTTTCGGATAGTCTCTTTATATCCTACTTTAGGAGTACTCTTTTCCACCTCTACCCCAAATTTACTTTCCATGGTATCAATTATTACTTCCAGGTGAGATTCTCCCATGCCAGCTAATATGGTTTCTCCGGTATCTTCATCCCGATAAACTTTAACTGTAGGATCCTCATCGATTATCTTGCTTAGAGCGGTACTTAATTTATCCTCATCCCCCTTAGTCCTGGGAGAGATTGCCAACAACATTATTGGCTCAGGATATTCTACTTTTTCAAATAAAATAGGATTATCTTTATCGCAGAGAGTATCACCGGTAACAGTGTTTTTAAGTTTGGCTACAGCAGCTATGTCTCCGGCACAAATCTCAGGAATAGATCGTTGATTCTTACCCTGCATTTTATAAATCTTCCCTACTTTATTATCTACGCTTTTTGAAGGATTATATACATTTGAATCTTCGGGTAATTTCCCTGAATACACTCTAAAGTAAGTTAAATTTCCCACATAGGGGTCTGCTACAGTTTTGAAAACAAAAGCAGAAAAAGGAGAATCAATAGAATTTTCTATTAATTCTTCCGAAGAAGTTTTTACATTCTTAGCCGCAACGGGGGGCATTTCAGATGGAGAAGGAAGGTATTCGCCTATAAAATCAAGAAGAGGTTCTATTCCCAAATTCATGGTTGCTGAGCCGCAAAGAATGGGAACAATCTTTCTCTCTTTTACCCCTTGTTTTAACAAAAAAGTAATCTCCTGATCAGTCAAACTTTCTCCGTCTAAATACTTCATTAAAAGCTCGTCATCAAATTCAGCTACTCCTTCTACCAATTCTTTCCTGTAGGATTCTGCCTGTTCTTTTATATCCTGGGGAATTTCCTGTTCTTCAAAGACCGGCTTACCCTCTCCCGATTTTTTATAAACAATAGCTTTCATCTTTATTAAATCGATTATGCCCTGGAAATTTTCTTCCTTACCAATGGGTAACTGAACTGAAATTGCGGATGAACCAAAAACCTTATTAATCGTATCTTTTACTCGGTAAAAATCAGCCCTTTCCCGATCCATTTTATTTATAAAAATAACTCGGGGCAGCTTGTATTCATCGGCAAAATCCCAGACTTTTTCAGTCTGCACTTCTACTCCCGATACTCCACATACAACTATTATGGCACTATCTACAACTCTAAGGCTTAATTTTGTATCAGTAATAAAATCGAGGTATCCTGGGGTATCAAGAATATTTATCATTAAATCCTTCCAATTTAAATAGGCTAAAGATGAATTGATAGTTATTCCTTTCTTTATTTCTCGGGGATCATAGTCAGTAGTGGTATTGCCTTGTTTTATATCTCCCAATCTGGTAATCATTCCTGAATCATAAAGTAAAGCCTCAGTAAGCGAGGTTTTTCCAGAATCACCATGGCCTACCAAGGCAACATTTTTTACTTTATTAATATCATATTTGGTCATACAAACCTGTCCTCCTTATCCTCGGTTAATTTTATTATATTTGGTTTATTAATTTTAATTCTATCAGATATATTTAAATATATCAAAGAAATAAGCTTACAAATTGCAATTAAATTGTATTTCTTTCAATATTTCTCCGGCGTGATAGGAACTGCGCACCAAAGACGCTGAGGCAACGTATTTAAAGCCTAAAGACATCCCTATATTTTGATATTCTTCAAATTTATCAGGATGAATATAATCGCTGACTTTTAAATGGTGAGGAGACGGCTTTAAATACTGACCTATAGTTAAAATATCACAATCCACTTCCCGTAAATCTTTCATCACTTTGATAACTTCTTCCTTTTCCTCTCCTAAGCCTAACATAACCCCCGATTTGGAAATAATATTTTTACCCCGGATCTTAACCTGTCTTAATAGCTCCAGGGAACGCTTGTAAACCGCTTTTGGCCTTACTAAATTATACAGACGGGCAACTGTTTCGATATTATGATTTATAACTTTTGGCTGAGCATCTATTACTTTTTGAAGCGCTTCCCAGGAACCCTCAAAATCCGGGGTTAATACCTCTATGGTGCTTTCCGGAAGTAACTTTTTAATCTCCATAATGGTCTGGGCAAAGTATTCTGCTCCACCATCCGGAAGGTCATCTCTGGTTACAGAAGTAACTACTATATGTTTAAGATTTAAATGTTTGGCTGCCTGGGCAATATGACAGGGTTCCTTCGGGTCTAAGGGGAGGGGTTTGCCTTTTTCTACAGCACAAAACTTACAGTTTCGTGTACAGATATTCCCTAATATCATAAAAGTAGCTGTTCCTTTTTTAAAACACTCGCCCCGGTTGGGACATAGGGCACTATCACAAACTGTATGTAAATTTAATTCTTTTAATAATAAATCCATCCGCTCTAAAACTTTTTGGTCGGGCAATTTTCTTCGTAACCAATAAAGATGTCCTTTTTTATCATTCATTTTTATCTTCCTTAAATAAATTTATGTACGATTCTTTAATCATTCGGAGCATTTCTTCATTATTTGTTTTTTTTCTTAATTCAAACATAAATACCCCTTCATAATTAATTTCTTTTAAGCCCTTTACAAACTTTTTCCAATTTATATTGCCTTCAAAAGGCAAAGAATGGTCATCACTCTTTCCGAAATTGTCATGAATATGCAAATGGCATAAATAATCTTTTATTTCCGGCAAACACTCCACAACTCCACACTGATTATAAAGAGAAGAAGTCATGTTGCAATGTCCGGTATCCAGACAAATTCCTAAATTTTTAGATTTAAATTTTTTTGCTGTCTCCAGAATCTCGGGAATACTATC
>JAHIPN010000447.1 GCA_018894595.1 bacterium | reverse complement strand
GCTTTACTACTTGACCCCGATGATGCTCAAACGTATTATGGTTTGGGAATTACCTATGAGCTAATCGGAGAGTATCAAAAATCAATTGATAATTTTAAAAAAGCTGTACATTTCCAACCGGATTATGGTAAGGCATTTTATCATTTAGGAATGAATTATAAAAAGGTTGAGAAATATCCTGAAGCTATCGAAAACCTGGAAAAGGCTGCAAATTTCCTACCCGATTCTGCTGATGAAGTTTATTACACCATAGGCATGATTTACCGAAAAATGGAAAATAATGAAGACGCCGCCATCGAAAGTTTTAAAAAAGCAACTCAAAAGAATCCCCAATATGCCGATGCTTTTTTCTATTTAGGATGGCTCTATAATAAAAAGGGGGATTATGAGAAAAGCGTAGAGGCTTACCAGGAAGTTATTCGCATCAATCCTGATTACACTAATATTTATCATAATTTAGGTTGGGCTTATGGAGAACTGGAAAAATATCAGGAAGCCGTTAACGCTTTTAAGGAAGCAGTTAAACAAAATCCGGAAGATGCAGATTTTCATTATGGCCTGGGATGGGCGTACAGCCGATTAAAGGATTATGAAAAAGCTATTGAATCCTTTACTCAGGTTATACGTATTCAGCCGGATTATGCTTTTGCCCACTATGTCCACTATAGCCTGGGAATGATTTATCTGGTTCAGGGGGATAAAAATGCTGCCTTGGACGAATATAAAATTCTCAAAGATTTAGATCAGGATACAGCAGATAAATTATTTGACATGATTTATAAATGAAGCCCCGGGCCAATTTTTAAATGTAGCAGCGAACGGTCTTTAATGTAAAAAAAGGACTGGATTCCTGCTGGATTTTATCTCTTGTTTTCAATCGAATCTTCTCTAAAATGCTTATTTTACAAAGCTTTCTTAACTACTAATTTCTTAAAAGCACGCCATGCCATGTCATTAACAACCTAACAATCCGCCCTTTTTTCAATTTTACCGATTTTTATTTGACAAACAAATTTCGAAAATGGTAAAATAAACATGATAAAAACGTTTGCGCAATAATTATATGGAAAAGGGGCTTTTAATGGCTTTAACCGAAAATTCAAAAAAATCAACCATGAAAGAAGTCGCGGAATGTGCCCGGGTTTCTATATCAACTGTTTCTCATGTTATCAATAAAACACGTCATGTCGACAAAGAAACACACGATAGGGTTCTTGAAGCAATTGAAAAACTTAACTATGCTCCTAATATATTTGCTCGTGGATTAAGAGGAAAAAAAATTCGGGTAATTGGAGTTATAATATCAGATATAAGAGAAAGTTTTTTTGCAGAAGTAGTTAAAGCAATTGAACTAACCGCACATAGTGAAGGGTATAGTGTAATTTTATGTGATTCTGAGGATGATCCGTTAAAAGAACAATTACATATTAATACACTCATACAAAATGGAGTTGAAGGGTTAATATTTGCTCCGGTTAATAATTCTACTCGCGTTTATGATTCAGTAATTCCCCATAAAATTAAGGCTATTCAAATTGATAGGAAAGTATATGGACTTTCTGCAGGATTTGTTGGTATCAATAATATGGAGATTACTAAAAAAGCGATGAACCATCTGTTTGCTCATGGTTTTATGAATGTAGGTTTTGTTTCCTATCAGACAAATGTATATACAATGGAACAACGACTATTGGGTTATAAAATGGCTGCTCAACTGCATAATTCTTCAAAAAAGATAAATGTAAAATTTATTCAATATAATGGAAGCGATAGTAAAGAAATCATTAAGAGCTGGTTATACCAAAATAAAGAAATAGATTCTATTTTATGTGGAAATGATAATATATGTCATCAAGTCCTCAGGGCGGTTAGAGAACTTCAATATGAAATACCAAAAGATATCGGAGTTTTATCTTTCGATGACTCTAAATGGTTTAAACTGGTCACTCCATCAATCACCGCTATCAGACAACCCACAAATCAGATAGGTAAACTTGCCACTGAATTACTCATTGCAGAGATACAAAATAAAATAATAAATTATTCTCAAAAAGAAAATCATATCCTAAATGCGGAATTAATCATTAGAAAATCCTGTCGAGAAAGTGCTGAATAAAGGCTTCTGAAATTTTACGAAAAGCTTATTATTCACACCGAAGGGAGGTGATAGGTATAACAGATAGAAAGGTATTAAGAATCAAAATAAGATAAATTAATTAAAAGGAGGATATTTAAAAATGAAAAAATTATCATTGTTTACTTTAATTTTATTAACCGTATTACTTTTAACCAGTTTTACACTAACAGCCTTGGCTGAACCAGTAACTATTGAAGTTTGGTTTCATTCGGGAAAGGGAGAGGAACGAGAAGTTCTTGATGCTCAAGTAAAAGATTTTAATACAATGCAGAATGAAGTGATAGTAAAAGCAGTTAGGCTTCCTGAAGGATCTTTCAATGAACAGGTAAGCGCAGCAGCCTTAGCCGGTGATCTTCCTGATTTATTAGACTTCGATGGTCCTTTTCTCTATAATTATGCCTGGG
>JAHIPN010000446.1 GCA_018894595.1 bacterium | reverse complement strand
TGGCGGGGAGTTCCTGAGGTCAGTATTTTTCCATTATGCATAATATAGGCTCTATCGGTAATTTTGAGGGTCTCTCTCACATTATGGTCGGTAATTAATATCCCCAGACCTTTTTCTTTTAGATAAGAAATTATTTCCTGAATGTCATAAACCGCAATAGGGTCAACTCCGGTAAAGGGTTCATCAAGCAACATAAAGGATGGTAAGCTGGTTAAGGTTCGGGCTATTTCTACCCGACGCCTTTCCCCTCCGGAGAGCATATACCCTTTGTAATCAGCGAGATGGTCTATTTCCAACTCCTTTAATAAAGAATAGCATCTTTCTCTCCGTTCATCTCTCTTGACTCCCAAAGATTCTAAAATTAGAAGGAGATTTTCTTCTACGGTAAGCTTGCGAAAGATTGAAGGTTCCTGGGCTAAATAGCCCAAACCCATCCTGGCTCTCTGGAACATAGGAATTTTGGTGATTTCTTTGCCGTTAAAAGACACTTTCCCCTTATCCGGATCTATTAAGCCCACTATAATATAAAATGTAGTGGTCTTTCCAGCCCCATTTGGTCCTAAAAGACCTACTACCTCGCCTTTATTAATCTCTAAGCTAATATCATCAACCACTCGTCTTTTTCGGTAAATTTTTACTAAATTCTCTGTCCTTATTCCCTGCATGGTTAACTCCCTTAAACTGCCGTAAAGAGAAGCTCAGCGGAGGCTACCAATTCATTATCCACATAAGCCTCTGCTTTAGCTTTGGCAATCCCTCTAACCATTTTTAATATTTCTACTTTAATTATCAATTGATCCCCTGGCTGAACTTGTTTTTTAAATCGAGCTTTATCGATACCGGCGAATAAAGGAATCTTCCCCTTATTTTCTTCTTTGGAAAATATTAGGACTCCACCGGTTTGAGCCATAGCTTCAAGTATGAGCACCCCGGGCATCACCGGATGTCCCGGAAAATGCCCCTGAAAAAAAGGTTCGTTTATAGTAACATTCTTTACCCCTACAATCTTATTTTCTTCCTGCTCTAATATTTTATCCACTAACAAAAAAGGATAACGATGGGGCAAAAGATTTAAAATTTCTCCTATGGGTAAATTTTGTTTTTTCATTGTGCTTTATCTTTTTCTTTCTGTTCTTCTTCTAATTTTGTCACAATTTCTGCTATTACATCCTGAGTAATATCTTCTCCACCGTAAAGAGCAATAGGATAATTTAAAATATCGTTCCCGGCTGGCACTTTTATCTCACTATTTATTATTAAATCATATTTTCCTTTATCTCCTACCGCCTTAATTGCTTCAATAATATCTGAATAACGAGCAGCCTGGTACGATTTTATCTCAGCAAGAATCTCCTCTTTGATTGGATTCCATTCTTTATTAAATTTATCTTCTAACTTTTTAAGTCCGGTTTCGTCCAGTCCTTTGCCTTGCGCATTTAATTCTTCCTGGCGTTTTTGGAGCTCTTCCTGTAAATTTATACTAAGTTGACTAATGTTTTGGGTATAAGGGTGACCGGATATAACCTGCGCCAAATTAACCAAACCTATCTTTCCCACTGCTGCCTCGATATTTTGAAAACTTAAAAATAAAAAGATTACCATGGTGAACAATAAAATAACAACTGCTTTATTTGCTGCTTTTTTTTCTACTACTTGCATTATTTTCCTCCTTAAATTTATATAGTCCTATGGGCAGACACAAGGTCTGCCCCTACATATAGATTTCCGTTCATCTAGTCTCTTACTAACGACTAGTTTAGAATGTATGTCCTATGCTAAAGTAAGTCTTTCCTATCCCTTCTTCACCAAAACCATAGTCTAATCTAATTGGCCCTAAAGGAGTATTAAAGCGAACACCTACTCCTCGACCAAATTTTAAATCCCCAAAATTAATACTTTCTTCGTAATCCCAGGCTTGACCCCAATCTGCAAAAAGTACTGCTTGGAAATTTTCAGCTAAAGGCAATCTGTACTCAGCATTAAACACCAAAAATTTGTCTCCGGAGAATTCCCCGAAATCATATCCTCTTAGGGTATTCATTCCTCCTACTTTATATTCAGCAAAAGAAGGAAGACTGGTATCAGCTATTCCACCCATAGCTCTTAAAGCCACTACACCTTTGCTCAGCTTATCGGTTATTTTTTTAATACTCCCAATATCGACTACTTCTTCTACAATCTTAGTGGAAATATAAGTGCTAAGAGTTAAATTATATTTGGTAAAATCATAATCTCCTTTTAAAAATCCGCCTGCTTTTTCTAATGATATATTACCGTACAGGCCAGATGCAGGATTAAATACATTATCCCGGGTATCATAAGTAAAAGTCGGAGTAAGACTGTTAGTCAATCCTTCATTAGTATTCTCAGGCAGGGTTCCGGAAATTAGATCATAAGTAACCCTCTCGCTCTTTAATTCTAAACCTAAATTAATATCATCAGAAATCCTGCGTCCAAAGATAAGTTTACCCCCTAATCTTGCTTCTTCGTATTCAGAAACAACTTCTCCCTCTTCTTTTTCTTCTTCTTTTCTGGTAGTATCATAGACTTCAAAACCGAAAGAAGTGGGGGTATTGGCTAACCAGGGCTCTAAAAAAGAAACTTGATAAGTAGTCCGACCACCCAGTTCTATTTTTGCTTGTACTTTCTGTCCTCCTCCAAAAAGATTGTTCTCCTCGTAACTAGTAAATCCCATAAGACCCTCTTCGGAGTTATATCCTGCTCCAATGCCAAATTTTCCTGTATTTTTCTCAATTACTTTTACTACTAAAACTATTGAATCTTCTTCTGCACCCGGTTCCAGTTTCATACTTACATCTTCGAAATATCCTAAGTTATAGATTTTCTGTAAAGATTTTTTTACAGTCTCAAAATTGAAGAGGTCGCCGGGTTCAATATTAATTTCTCTGGCAATTACCTTTTCTTTGGTCTTATCATTACCTTCAATTACTATCTTTTCCAGTCGGCCCTCAGAAATATTTATCCATAATTTTCCTTCTTCATCAAAATTAATATCTTTAATATTAATTAAAAGATACCCACGGTCTTTATATAGTTGAGAAATACGATCAAGGTCGTTTTTTAATATCTTCTGGCAAAAAATTTGCCCTTCTTGCAAAACCATTACTTCTCGCATCTCTTCCTCAGAAACTACGGTATTTCCTTTAATACTAATCTCTTTGATAGGTAAATTTTCCACTATCACAAAGACTACTTTATAACCGTCTCTAAATGATTCTAATTTTATTTTTACATCCTTAAAATAACCCAAATCATATACTGCTTTCATATCTTTTTCAATATTTTCTTTAGAAAAAACGTCTCCCAGGTTAGAGGCAATTTGGGAAATGATTAAATCCTTAGAAATACTTTCATTCCCCTGTACTACTATAGCAGTTATCTTTCCTTGATTGTTTGCCTGGGCCTGGACTAAACTTAAACTACAAAAAATAAATATCAAAGTTAAAATTCCAAATACAAGTATCTTGTTC
>JAHIPN010000445.1 GCA_018894595.1 bacterium | reverse complement strand
TACTCCATTAATAATCGCTTTTTTAGCGACGAAAGCACTATTTAGCTTTAATCATCAAGAAGGCTGGGTCTTATTCGCAATATAAGTCTTTCTTTTGAGGAACCTTAGACTTGTTCAGCCTTCTTTATTCGGTACCTGGTTAATTTAATAAACTTTAATCTATTTTAATATATTCTTAATTAATAGTCTAATGGAGGGAGTGAAACGACCGAAGCAATCTCAACGAGATTATGAGATTGCCGCGCTCCAATAAATCGGAGCTCGCAATGACATTTCGCAATGACAATTCTGTTTTTTCATTCTGACTTCTGAACTCTGTCTTCTGACTTCATCACGGCAACGCCGTGATGCTACTACATACTATATACTATTTTATTTTGGCTTCTGACTTCTGTTTCTTTACGAAATACGATATACTATATACGAAATACTAAATACTAACGACTAATTGAGGTATGATAATTTATGTTTCCCATTTGGGACGATGTACCAACAAAAAAATTTCCCTTAATAACAGTAGCATTAATTGTACTGAATTCAATAGTATATTTATATCAAGTATCCTTAGGTGAAAGGGTCACTGAATTTATCTATTCAATGGGATTACTTCCTTTTGAAATTACTCATCATATAGATCTTTTTCCTTCCGGTCCATCACCTATTTATTTAACTATATTTTCCTCTATGTTTATGCATGGCAGTATTGTTCACTTATTAGGGAATATGTTGTTTTTATGGATATTTGGAAATAATGTAGAGGATTATTTAGGTAGAAATAAATTTGTAATCTTTTATCTTTTTTGTGGAATAGCCGCCGCACTCACACAGATAATATTTAATCCTGATTCTAAAGTACCAATGGTGGGAGCAAGTGGAGCAATAGCTGGAGTGTTGGGTGCGTATTTGTTGCTTTATCCTCGAGCTAAAGTAACCACAGTGATTATTTTTGGTTTTTTTATAAGATTGATTAAGATTCCGGCGGTAGTAGTATTAGGTTTTTGGATAATATACCAATTTTTATATGGCATATCTTCTTTGGCGGTTAGAACAGGCGAAGGTGGAGTAGCCTGGTTCGCTCATATTGGCGGATTTATTTGTGGAGTTATTTTAATTAAATTATTTAAACCATCTATACGAAATACGAGTAAAGATTGATAAATTAAAATAATTAAGTTATAATTTTAAAAATATCAAAAAATATTTAGCATGATAAAAAGGAAGGGATAAGATATGATAGGCACTGTTACCTTAAACCCTGCAATAGATGTGATTTTAGAGGTTAATAATTTAAAAATAAATCACTACAATAAAGTTTTAAATGCACATACCACTTCTGGTGGTAAAGGTATAAATGTATCCAAAGCTGTTAGAGGATATGGCAGAGAAACTATCGCTATGGGATTTTTAGGTGGCGGTAGAGGGAGAATGATTGAGGATGAATTAAGAGGATTAGGTGTAACTACTAATTTTTGGCATATCGAAGAGAAGACAAGAAGCAATACGATTATTTCAGATAAAAAAACGGGAGAGCATACCTTGCTTAGCGAATCAGGACCTAAAATTACAGAATATGACTTAGAGATGCTAAAATCAATCTTTTATCGGGCTATGTCTCAATGCAGTGCAGTTACACTTTCCGGAAGTTTACCTCGAGGTGTTCCTGTAAATATATACGGAGATTTGATTTCTATTGCCAAGGAAAGAGGAGTAAAAACTATATTAAATACTTCCGGAGAACAATTTATAAAAGGGTTGGAGGAAGGGCCTTTTTTGGCCAAACCTGACCTTAGAGAAAGCAACGAAGTGTTTGGAATTGTCATAAATAAAGAAGAAGATGCTATTAAAGCAGCAAAGCAAATTATCCAAAGAGGCGCTAAAATAGGTGTAGTTTCTCTACAAAATGAAAAAGATATAATTGCCACCCAAGATGAAATATGGTTTGCAGAGACCACCTATCATAAAATCGTAAATTTAATCGGTGCAGGCGATGCCCTAGTTGCGGGATTTGCAATTGCCTTAACTGAAGAAGAGAAAAATCTTGAGGAAGCAATAGAATTTTCTATGGCTTGCGCTTTAGCCAGTGCCTTAAGAGAAGAAGAGGAATTTAGCTCAAGGGAAGAAGTAGAGAAATGTCTTAAGTGTGTGAATGTTAAGAGATTATAAAGATAAATAGAGAGAGGGGATAATCTAATTGAAAATAAAGGATATTATGATTCGGGATGTTACCAGCGTCTTGGCCACATGTAAATTAATAGATTTACTGGGTATATTATCCAGACACAAAATTACCGGGCTTCCAGTGGTTAACAACAATCAAGAGATTATCGGATTTATATCTCTACACGACATAATCAGAGCTACTCTACCGAATTATTTGGGAATTATAAATAGTGATTCTATTCTTTCTGAATTTATACAATTATCTAAAAGTTTAAAAGAATACTCTCAACACCCAATTGAAGAATTTATGAGAAAGAATATTGTTACTATCGATGAAGATGATAACGAAGTTTTGGCGGCGGATCTACTTATCAGAAATAAAATTCAAAGACTTCCTGTCTTGCGAGATGGGAAATTAGTGGGAATAGTAACTCTAACTGATATTTGCCGAGTGCTTATGGAGAATGATAAAAACAAGAACGATTAAAAGTAATAAGACAGGCTAAAGTTTTTTATTTAAATTAATTAAATTGTATAGGAATTTCCTTTTTCCGTAATCCCTGCTTAGTAGATACTCACTTAGCAGAGTAAACAAAAGGCAACAAAACAGAGAGGGCACAATTCATTGTGCCCCTACATAAGAAAAGCAGAGGCACGGACGGTGTACCGTGTCTTCTTGTGCTAACGACTAATTTATAATTTGAAAAGGATTAAAGAAATATATAATGAAAAAAGGGTTATTTATAACTTTTGAAGGGCTTGAAGGCTGTGGGAAAACTACCCAGGCAAAGATGCTTTTCGATTTTTTAACTGAACAAAAAATTCCTTCTGTCTACACTAAAGAGCCGGGAGGAACAAAGACTGGAGATAAAATACGTAAAATCCTTCTCGACCAAAAAAATGATGGCATGGATTATAAAACCGAAATGCTATTATTTTTAGCTTCTCGGGCAGAAAATGTTAGATTAAAAATTTTACCAGCCTTAGAAGAGGGGAAAATAGTTATATCTGATCGCTTTTATGATTCTACCACTGCTTATCAAGGATACGGAAGAGGAATAGATTTAAAAATTATAAAACATCTAAATAACCTGGTTGTGGGGAAAGCCATTCCTGATTTAACCTTCATCTTAGATATTGATCCATATGAAGGATTAAGGAGGTCAGCTTCTTTCGGTAATTCGCGTGAAATGCGATTTGAAGAAGAATTTTTAAATAAAAAAATTATCGGAGGGAAATTATTTTTAGAAAGTGTTAGACATGGCTATTACCAATTGTCTCATGAAGAATCAGGAAGAATTAAAATAATTGATGCTAACAGGAGCAAAGAAGATATATTTGAAGAGATAATCGAAATTGTAAATAAAAAAATATAACGATATAC
>JAHIPN010000444.1 GCA_018894595.1 bacterium | reverse complement strand
TGTGTTTTGTTATAATTTCATCTAATGTTTCCTTTAAAGCATAAATTGGTTTTCCATCTATTTTTTTTAGATAAGAAGTTATATTTTTTCCATCTATCACAACTGCTTTAAGATTATCAGAACCAATATCTATCCCAATTCGTTTCATATTAAAAGGGAATTTAAATTTAGGAATAACTTTTTTTAAAATATTTTTCTTATATTTCCTTATCTTAAAGATTTATAATCTTTTGCAATTCAAGAATGGCCTGGTTATACTTTCTTAGTTTTTTGTCTCTCTTCTACAACAAAAAAACAGGAGCTTTTTAAGACTCCTGCGGTAGGTATTATGAAGGCGCACTATCGCTTGCCCCGTCTTTTGCTTATTGAAATTCCGATGCCTCCAGATATAGTTTATGATTTGTAAAAGACGGCCACTATCCGTCTCGACCGCGATAACCGGAAGGTGACAGGAGAGCCCAGATAAAAGCCGAGAACCGTCCCGGTATTACTCTATTGCCTAAAAACCCAAACGATATGCTATTATTAGACACCAAAGGACAAGAGGCTTTAAAAAATCGGAATAAAGCGGTGCTCCTGCATTTCCGGGGGCAAAGTTTTTATTTTGAACGGTTTCTCTTATATGGCCGATACCTGCACCTAAAACGAATATGGAATAAACGATTGCCGTTGCCATCCAGAAGTTTCCGCGAAACCATATGCACAGGATGCCAATGGTTCCTATGCCCAGATTTGCGCAGGCAACTTCAAACTGGAAAGGATTTCCTGCCGGCCATCCTATGTATTTAGCTATTTCATTAGACCTAAACGCGTGTCCAAAAAACGCTGTGATGCCATTAGCGCCTATACTAATAACAAAAAAATACAAGAGAAAGGTGTATATTATAGGCGTTTTGGCAATAAGTATGTGCAGTACAGCACCCACGACAGTTAATATTGTGTAAAATATCCAGAGCATCTACGCACCTCCTTTTGTAGAAACATAGTACCTCGTGTTACGCATTGATTAACAAGTATTTCATACTGTTGCCTGGTATTATATATCTTATCATAATCCATTACTTCTATCAAGGTTATTTTCCACTATGTCTTTCAATTAAAAAGTTCGCCTATTGTAGAAGAAAATAGGTGTCTGTATTATATTCCTCATAGACCATCTTAATGAACTGGCTCTACCGATATCTTAGAAGTCTGAATGAATTCAATGTTTATTTTTTTTGAGGCAGTAACTGAAACATGTTTTCTGAAGCCAACTTTTTAGCGGTTTCCGGTTTCAGTTGATCGAACAGAACATCATATTTTCTGATGGTTTGTTTATAATCGGAAAAATGTCCAATTTTATCTGAACCAACCATAAATTTATCGGGGAATTGTTCTATGATTTTCACCCATACCGGGGCCGGCTTTCCGTTAGGAGCAATTACTTGCTCAAAAACCACCCAGGATATATCATAATAAAGGTTAGGATAGGTTTTTAAAAGCCTGACGGTAATTTCAGGTAGTTCTTTAATATTCACCCCTCTCGTATCTCCAACATGACACCATACAATTTTAGTTTTTGGATGTTTTTTTACAGTTTCTTCAATTTCATACAGAAAAGTAGGTTTATTAGAAATAGGGTCTCCTATATCGCTGTGTATCCAAACCGGCAGATTTTGTTCAGCGGCATATTTATAGACTGGATCCAGTGAAACACAATTGGCTGTAGGATTTCTGCCATAGGTCATGCGTGTTAGATCATCATGTCTTGCAAAAACTTCACCTATTCCTACCCACAGGTCCGGATACATTTCAACCATTCTTTTTATATGGTCTATTCCGTTTCTGTCTACGGTGTTAAAACCGCAGATCATAGGATATATTCTTTTCTGCTGATCTTTCGGCAGTTTTTTTATTGCTTCGGCAAGTATTACATCTGTAAAGGCGTAATAATAGACAGAAGCGTCATTGTCATCATAATATATAGGCCTTTCCCTGTCATAATCAGTCCATAGCTTTGTTACTGATAGACCGAATAAAACTACATTTTCCACATCAGCAGAGTCCATTTGTTTTAATAATTCAGTAATACCGTCTGTATTTTGTACAAAATCGACATAATGGCAGTGCGCATCATTGATTTTATACCTGTATTCACCTTTAGTTTCTGCCGCAGTAACTGTAATGCACGACACAAATAACAGCAGTACTGCTAGCATTTTTAAATGTCTTTTCATTTCTCCTCCTTTTTTAGCGTTTTTAATTTCCTCATACCTGATACCTTACACCTTATATTCTTACAGGGTCAGATCTTGCAATATCACTTTTCCTCTTCCCCTTCAATATTTTTAATTAAAATGGGACAACACATCCTATTTTTTCTATGGTTTAACTTTCCATTTTACGAGGTCTTCCTTTAGGATGTCTATCTATTAATTATAGAAATACTCAAAGCCTCAACCATCAGGTTAAAAAACTTCACAGATACTATGTGTCAAAGAACCGTCCCCTGTCACGTTTTCAGGGGGACACACTTTACTTTTCGCCGAGCATAAATGCGGGAATACAAAAGGAGAATGCCCCCATTTTGCCTTACAAAAAGCTATCGAATTAATGACTTAGCACACCTTTAACTGCTTTCTGCAATAAACGCTACACGCTATACGTTTTATGCTATCTTTAAGGTTTGTATCTTCCTTAATAATTCTTTTTACTTTTTTACTTCTTTCTCTACTAATTCTGCCTCTATAACTTCTTCCTCTACTACTTTTACCTTTTTTTTAGTCTTCTCTTTAGGCTCCTCCCCTTTATCAGACTTATCATCGGAAACTTGTTCAGGAGTTTGAGGGATTATAATCCAGCCAATAATATAGACAACAAATCCTGCACCTCCTAAAAGGACAAATATTACCGTCAATAATCGCACCAAAGTAGAATCAACATCAAAATATTCCCCAATTCCTCCACAAATACCAGCAACCATCTTATCTTTTTTTGACCTATAAAGTTTCTTTTGCATAATAGATTTACCTCCTATCCTTTATTTACTAAAAATATAAACATAATTTTATTTTGCGAAATTAACCAACATAATTTCTGTGTAAATAATCCCTTAAACTGCTTACTTATGATGGGAATTTAAATGTTCCTTGTATTTCATAAATACTTTACCCCGTTTATATATTAGTATACTACATAAGTTTTAAAAGTCCTGCTTTATTGTGAAAAATATATTATAAGGGAACCTACTTTAGTTTTATCCAAGCGTAAGTACGCGAATACAATGGAAGAATGTCCCCCAAGATTCTATTGGGCGTATTACAGTACGCTCCTACCACACACAGTAAAAAAAAGGAAAAATAAGATGATAATATTTTCTGATATGTAAAATT
>JAHIPN010000443.1 GCA_018894595.1 bacterium | reverse complement strand
TCATGTCAATACTTTCTGACTAATTTTTATAAAATAATTAATATTTTTATAATTTTTAAATCTTTTTAAAATATCTCTAAAGGCTGTTATTTGGCGGAGTGGGGTAAAGAATTAATAAATTTATCTCTATTATTCTTTATTCTTTGAAGTTTTATAATTGAAAAATTAATGGATTGCAAAAGAAGTTAAAATAAAAAATATTTACCTTTGCCTTTGAATCTTCTCCAAATATCCGCTCTCTCTAAAAAATTCAAGAGGATCTAAAGGTAACCCCATCTCTTCCCTTACTTTAAATAAAAGAGGCGTTATATCAGATTCAAAAGCTTCAGTTAATACCTTCTCAGCCCTAATTATATCTTCATCTTGTTGGAATTTTCTCAAAGATTTTCTATCTACAATTAGAGCTTTTGCATAGGTTTTTTGAATATTTTCAACACTTTGGATCATTTCTTCAATTTTTGGCTTAAGATTGTGACACTGGTCTATCATATAAGCTATATCAGCCTTTATTCCATCCTCTTCTGCTGATACCAGTTCATTGAAAATAAGGAAAAATTCATAAGGATTTATAGAGCCCACCGTAAGGTCATCATCAGCATATTTTTTATTATTAAAATGGAATCCTCCCAACTTTCCCTCATCTAAAAGATAGGCTACTATCTGTTCTATATTGGTACCTAAAGCGTGATGTCCTAAATCGACTAATACCATTGCTCTATTACCCAGTTTCATACACAGATTATATGCCATACCCCAATCAGCAATCTCAGTATTATAAAAAGCCGGTTCAAAAAATTTATATTCTATAAGTATGCGCATATCATCTTGTAAATTATCGTAAATCTCTTTCAAGCTATCTTCTAATCTATGCTTTCTCTCTCTCATATCATCCTGTCCAGGAAAATTGGTTCCATCACCTAACCAGAGAGAAATATCCTTAGATTTAAGTGTCTTAGCAATATCGACACACTCCAAAACATGATTAATAGCTTTTTTTCTCACTTTTTTATCAGGATTACAAAGACTCCCTAATTTATAATCCTGGTCCTGAAATAAATTAGGATTTATAGCTCCTGGCCTTATTCCCAAAGAAAGAGAATATTCTAAAAGAGCATTCCAATTATCAGTTATATCCCAAGGGATATGTAAAGCTATAGATGGACATATACCGGTGACCTTATGTACTTCTGCTGCATCCTGAATTTTTTCTTTTACACTCTTAGCAGCTCCTTTTTGCTTAAAAATTGCAAAACGAGTTCCTGAATCTGAATAACCCCAACTTGGAGTTTCAATCTTTAATGCCTTTAACTTTCTCTCAACTTTACTTACATTAACCCCCTTTTCTTCTAAAGAGGACTTCAAAATTTTATAACTTGTTTTATAATCTCTCATTTTAATCAGGATAAATAACCCTATTTCTCCTTTCTTTTGAATACATCTTTGTTTTCTATTTTATTGTGAATGATTTTTTAAAAACTCCTCCACTTCTTTGCGATAGGGCATAGCAGGAGCTGTGCCAATTTTGGTTTACGTTGAGACTAGCGGCAGCTATTGAATCTCCGGGCTTTACTTCTGGTGATGAAGCGACAAACTGACTTCCTTATAAACTCAAAATCTTAAAAAAATAAAAAAAATTAATCATTTAATACTCTTTTAATGCGTGGATCAGTAAAAATATCACTAGCATCATCGCTTGGAGAAGAAAATTCTGAAATAACTGCTCCCTCCTCTCCTGCCTGAAACCAATGGAGAGTATTTTTATCTATGGTATATTGATCCCCGGGCAATAGGATAATTTCATGATATACAGAATAATATTTTTCATCTCCTGCTGGAGGATGAGTCTTCGGATTTTCGGTTTTCTCACCTTCTATATAGAGGTATACCTTACCATATCTACAACGAAACGTTTCTCTTTTTCCCTCCATACCATTATGGTCAGGGTGGCGATGTTCAGGACAGGTTTGATGAGGGAACAAAACCATTTCTTTCGCACAATACCTCGAGTTATTTACATATACTACTAAAACAATACCTGTTCTTTCAAAATCCTTTAAACCAAGATCGACAATTTCCATATTTTCCTTCTCTTGCGAAGAAAGAACAATACCTGCTTTTTGAAAGTATTCAAGAGCTTTTGCCTTTATTCTTTCTTTTTCTTCTTCTTTCATTTTTTTCCCTTCCTTCTTCTCATTTTCTCATTATTTTTAAAATTAAAAAATGATCATCTGCCCTGATCTTCAGGACCTTTCCAAATCTTATATTGATAATCATATTTCCAATTGTCTGTAGGAATAGAAAGGGATAAGCGCTCCCACCCGGAGTTTATCCTATTTACAACTTCGGGTAATGGTCGAATTCCTCCGGTAGCATCAACCGCTTCTACACAACAGGCACCTACAGCAGTGGCTAAGGTAATAGACTTTTCCGGTTCCCCTCCATCTAAAAGTTGAGCTAAAAATCCAGCAATAGTAGCATCCCCGGTTCCGGTAGTTCCTTTAACTTTTGTGGCAAAACAAGGAGATAAAAGCTGACGATAATTCCACTGTCTGGGGTTAATTATACTCGATAAACTACTTTTTTCTATTTGGTGTGTTCTCAAGTATAGACCCTGGTCGCCCAACTTTATTGCC
>JAHIPN010000442.1 GCA_018894595.1 bacterium | reverse complement strand
TGTCTTTAGCTAACTGATACTAATAGGTCGAGGACTTGACCGTTACATACCTTATACATCTCTATAATTTTCCCGGTGGTAATGGCGGAGGGGTCACACCTGTTCCCATCCCGAACACAGTAGTTAAGCCCTCCTGCGCCGATGGTACTGCAGTTTTTCTGTGGGAGAGTAGGACGCTGCCGGGATTTTTTATTTTCTAAATTTTGTTGTATAATTTAGAATACAGTGATAAGTAATGAGTAATTAGTGATCAGTTTCGAGTTACAGGTTGCAAGTTACAAGTTTGCAGAGAGAAGTAGGGGCGTATTGCATACGCCCTCATATATTTTTTAATTTGATAGAGTAGAAGCACGATACATCGTTTCTATTTAATTCAACACGGCACGCCGTGTTGCTACATTAATCAGCAAAGTAAATTAAATTAGGTAATTGGCTAATTAACATTAACTGGGTAACTGGTGAACTAATTTAATTGGTAAATTGGTAAATCGGGGAATTGGAGAATCGGGAAATTGGTGAATTAATTTATTGGAGAATTGGTCTATTGGTGAATTGAGGTATGTAATTTATGGAAACTTTAGTGCAAAGATTATGTGATTGGATTGGAGATAAAGTAACTAAAGCAAAGGCTGAAGGAGTGCTATTTGGATTAAGCGGAGGATTAGATTCTGCTGTAGTAGCAACCTTAAGCATAAGAATATTCCCCCAAAATACCTTAGCCATAATTATCCCTTGCCATAGCCTTGAAGCCGATATTAATGATGCCTTAGGCTTTATTAATAAATTTAATATTCCTTATAAAATAATTGATGTATCAAAAATATATGATTCGTTCATCCATCTGTTAAATGATAAAGAAAACGAAGGAAGTTTCAAATTAGCAGAAGCAAACATAAAACCCCGATTAAGAATGACAACTTTGTACTATTTTGCTAATAAATTAAATTATTTAGTTGTGGGAACCGGGAACAAAAGTGAGATAATGATAGGATATTTTACTAAATATGGTGATGGTGGTGCAGATATTTTACCTTTAGGTAATTTATTAAAGAGTCAGGTTAGAGAATTAGCAGAATATTTAGGTATTCCCAAAAAAATTATAAACAAACCTCCTTCTGCGGGTCTCTGGGAAGGTCAAACCGATGAAGAAGAAATTGGCATAAGTTATGATCAGTTAAATAAGTATTTAAGAACAGGAAAATTAAACAATAAAGTAATGGAAAAGAAGATCCAAGAAAAAATAACGCAAAGTGCGCATAAACGAGCTACTCCTGCAAAACCTTCCTTTTAAATAAATATATTTCATATTTTTTAATATTATAATTTTAATATTCCTTCCCACGTCTTCATCATTTAATACTAACCATCAAGAACCAACGATGAATTGAAACCCGAAATAGACAAGCGGGCCTGTTCTCGTGAAAACGGGGAACGCCTGTCCTACAGGATGGATGGTTTTACCTTTTTTTATCTCTCGTATTTTGAATTTTGTATTTTCTTAACTAAATACTAACGACTAATTTATTGAATCTGCTCTTTAAATATGCTAAAATTATTAAAAATTAAGCACAGATAAAGTTTTAATAATTTTATATTCAAGGAGAAATAAATTATGTCTGGACATTCAAAGTGGAGTACCATTAAAAGAAAAAAAGGCAAAGCGGATGCACAGAGAGGAAAGATATTTACCAAAATAATTCGAGTGATAACTGTTGCTGCACGCTCAGGAGGAGGAGATCCTGAGACTAATGTAAAATTAAAAACTGCAATTCAATTAGCGAAAGAAAATAATATGCCTAATGAAAATATTGAAAGAGCTATTAAACGAGGAACTGGTGAAGCCGATGGAGTTTCTTATGAAGAAATAATTTATGAAGGTTATGGACCAGGAGGTGTTGCAGTTTTAATAGAAGCTTTAACTGACAATAAGAACAGAACAACTCCGGAGATTAGAAAGATTTTTTCCAAAAACGCGGGTAACTTGGGTGAAAATGGTTGTGTTGCCTGGATGTTTGACAAAAGAGGATATTTTATCTTCGAGAAAGCTAAAGTTAGCGAAGATACTATTGTAGATTTAGCGCTTGAAGCAGAAGCCGAAGACGTAAAAAGTGATAATGAAAATATTGAAGTTATCACTCTACCTGAAAATTACGAGAAATTTAGCAATTTAATAAAAGAACAGAATATTAATTACTTGCTTAGTGAAGTTACTTTAGTTCCAAAAACTACTGTAGATTTAGAAGGTAAAAAAGCAACGCAAATGCTAAATTTAATGGAACAGTTGGAAGACCATGATGATGTACAGAAAGCTTATGCTAATTTTAATATTGCTGATGAAATTATGGAAGAAATATCAGCCCTTGAGGATAAGTCGTGATTATTTTAGGTATCGATCCCGGACTTAGTAATACCGGTTATGGTTTAATTCGATATGAGAAAAAGAAAATTGAATTAATTGATTACGGATGCGTATTAACTTACAAGAAAGATACTTTTAGTTTTAGAATAAAAAAAATATATTATAAGATAAAAGAACTTATAGAAAAATATAATCCTCATGAAGTTGTTATTGAGGAAATATTTTTTAATAAGAATGTTCGAAGTGCACTTATAGTCAGTAAGGTTCATGGTATGGTAGCTATAACCGTTGCTCTAATGGGATTAGAACTTTATGAATACACCCCATTACAGATCAAGCAAGCTACTGTGGGAAATGGGAGAGCGGAAAAACATCAAGTTCAATCTATGGTTAAAATTCTGCTCAATTTATCTGAAATTCCCCGACCTGATCATGCTGCAGATGCTTTAGCTGCGGCAATCTGCCATATACATACAAAATATTAATAGCGTAGAGCGTACAGCGGATAGCGTGTAGCATCACGGCGTTGCCGTGATGAGGAAAGAGAAAAAGAAGAAGAAATACAAAAGACAAAATAGTTTTGTATTCCATATGTGACTAATTAGATAACCGGTAAACCGGCAAACTGGACAACTAATGAACTAGCTAACCAAGGAACCAGCTAACTATTATTATAGGAGGTTTAAATTTGATATCTTTTTTAGAAGGAAGAGTTGATACAGTTGCCGTAAATTATCTTGTATTAAATACAAACGGTATAGGATATCAAATAAATATCCCTGCTTATAATAATCTTTCCTTGAAAACCGGTGATAAAACTAAAATTTATACTTATTTATATTTAAGAGAAGACAAAATAATGCTTTATGGATTTTTAACCAAGAAAGAAGAAAATTTCTTTGAATTACTAATTAGCACACCGGGAGTTGGTCCAAAAGTAGGTTTAAATATTTTATCCAAAATGACTCCTGATGATTTTGGTGAAGCAATTCTCCAAGAAGATTTAGATTCAATTACGGTAATAGTAGGTATCGGGAATAAGTTAGCAAAAAAGATTGTGTTAGAATTAAAAGAAAAAATAAGCAAAACCACCTTCCTGGAAGCAGGCATAAAGAAAACTTTTAAATCTGAAAATATAAATGATGCTGTAGATGCCCTTAAAGTGTTAGGCTATACTTACAAAAAAGCAAAGTCCGCAGTGGAAAAAACCCAAGAAAAATTTAAAGGGAAATTAACAGTGGAAGAGTTAGTTCGAGAATCTCTGAAGATTATAGGATAATTATTAATTTTTACTTACTAAAATTTTTAATAATTGTAGTTGCTGGTTTTAAAAACGTTTTGTTTTAATATTTAATGGAGTAACAGATGGAAT
>JAHIPN010000441.1 GCA_018894595.1 bacterium | reverse complement strand
CTGACTTCTGAATTCTGGCTCCTGACTTCTATTTTCTCAAACCAGCTAACCAACTAACTATATAACCAAATGTATACGCTCTACGCTAAACGCTATTCCTCATGCCGCTATGTCCGAAGCCACCTTCTCCTCTTTTGGTTTTATCCAGCGTCTCTACAAGTTTAAAATTAGGAAAAAATATTTTTTGGATTACTAATTGGGCTATTCTATCTCCTCTTTGTATAGCAAATTCTTCTTCACCTAAATTAATTAATATTACCCTTACAATACCCCTATAATCTGAATCAATAGTCCCCGGAGTATTTAGAACAGTAATCCCATGCTTAATAGCTAACCCGCTTCGAGGTCTTATTTGCCCTTCATAACCTTCAGGTATCTGAATTTTGATCCCGGTAGAAATCAATTTTATCTTACCCGGTTTTAATACAGTATCCGAAGCTTCTGCGGATAACAAATCAACTCCAGAGGAGAATTCACTTGTGTAAATAGGCAAGGGTAAATCCTCGCATCCTTTAACTTTTTCTAATTTTATTTCTATTTTGTTGTTCTTCACTACCAAATCCACTTTTTGTTTTATTTATTTCATATTGTTTCAATAAGCATCAGTCATATTTTTCATTTTTCTTTTCAGCGTCATTGTTTACAATATTATTTTCTTCTTCCTCTATTTTTCTTAAATCAACCCTGCCCTGGTCATCAATTCCAATACATTTAACTAATATATCATCATTGACTCTTACTACATCTTCAACTCTTCCTATACGTTTTCGAGATAATTTGGAAATATGAACCAATCCTTCTTTACCAGGAAAAATTTCTACAAAAGCCCCAAAATTAGTTGTCCTGGTTACCTTCCCTTCATATGTTTCCCCAACCTTAGCTTCCCTTACCATAGCTTCAATCATTTTTCTTGCTTGACTCATCGATTTTTCATCAATTGCAGCTATAAATATTTCACCATCATCTTTAATATCGATAGAGGCACCGCTTATTTCTATAATTTTCTTGATATTTTTTCCACCGGGACCGATTACCATGCCAATCTTAGAAGGGTCAACCTTAATTACTGAAATTTTTGGTGCATAGTCAGATAATTTTTCTCGAGATTTTGATAGTACTTCATTCATTTTTTCAAGAATATATAGTCTTGCTACTTTTGATCTCTGTAAAATATTTTTCATTGCTTCTTTCGAGATACCGTCTATTTTCAAATCCATCTGGATGGCCGTAATGCCCTGGCTGCTTCCGGCAGCTTTAAAGTCCATATCTCCATAATGATCTTCTATCCCTAAAATATCGGTTAATATTTCTACGTTTTCGCCTTCTTTTACTAATCCCATAGCAATTCCAGCTATAGGTCTTTTTATTGGAACTCCGGCATCAAATAAGGACAGGCTTCCCCCGCAAACACTGGCCATAGAAGAAGAGCCATTTGATTCTAAAATTTCAGAAACTATACGAATAGTGTAAGGAAATTCTTCTTCCGGAGGAATTAAAGCCTTTAAAGCCATTTCTGCTAATGAACCATGCCCAATTTCCCTTCTAGATTGCCCCCTTCTGGGTCTTACTTCACCAACACTAAAAGGTGGGAAATTGTAATGCAGGTAAAACCTTTCTGAAGATTCTTCTTCCAGAGTATCTATGAATTGCCTGTCTTTTACTGTTCCTAAAGTAGTGACAACCAGGGCTTGTGTTTGTCCTCTGGTAAATAAAGCACTACCATGAACCCGGGGTAATACTCCGGTTTCACAACTAATAGGGCGTATCTCGTCTAATTTTCTCCCGTCTACTCTTATTTTTTCTTTAATTATTAGATTGCGAACAGCTTCTTTACAAGTTTCATTATAGGCATTTTTCAAGAGGGATAAATTGTCTCCCTCAACAGATAATTTATCAACAATCTGATTAAAAATATCTTCTAATAAATCTTCTCTTTCCTTTTTTTCATTTATACAGACCGCTTCTTTAATATTTTTCTCATAGAGATTTTTAATTTCTTTACCATAATTATCTGCTAATTCTGCTGTTTCTGAATATTGTTTTTCTTCTTTTATATTAGATTTTCCCAAAAGATCTGCCAGTTTTTCCTGGCCTTCTATGATTGTCTTAATTGCTTCCTGAGCAATATCAATTGCTTTTAATATAATTTCTTCAGGTACTTCTTTTGCTTCGCCTTCCATCATTATAATTGAATCTTTTGTTCCAGCTATGATTAAGTTCAATTCGCTATTCTCTAATTCTTCAGGACTAGGATTAACTATAAATTCATTTTCCACTAATCCCATCCTTACACCTCCTATGGGTCCTTGGAAGGGAATATCCGATATCCATAAAGCCGTAGAAGCTCCTATCATAGCCAGTATATCCGGTAAATTATTTTGATCATACGACAAAACGGTAGCAATAACCTGAACATCGTTTTTGTATCCCTCGGGGAACAAAGGCCGTAATGGACGATCAATAAGTCTCGAAGTTAATATCGCATTCTTGCTTGGCCTACCCTCTCTTTTGAAAAAGCCGCCTGGTATTTTACCGGCGGCATAAAATTTTTCCTCATAATCCACCATTAAAGGAAAAAAGTCTATCCCTTCACGTGGTTCTTTGGAACTGTTTGCTGTTACCAGTACGATAGTTCCCTCACAACTAACCACAATCGAACCAGCTGACTGTTTAGCAATTTTACCAGTTCCTATATTTATTACTTTACCATTCAAATTAATTTTAATTTCTTTACATCCTAACATTAAATATTTATCTTCCTCCTTTTTATTTGAAAAACTATTTTATTTTATTTAAATATTTTATCTTGATTATAGTGGAATTAGCTTTTCCGTAAGCCCTGACTCGTATCTCGTAAATCGTATCTCGTAAAAATTAGCGTATATCGTTTTATGATACTATACGCTAAACGCTGTACGCTCCACGCTAGTTTTATTGGCTAACGACTAATTTATTATTTTCGTAAATTTAGTGACTCAATAATTTTTCGATATTTATCAATATCATTATCTTTAAGATACTTTAATAATTTTCTTCTTTTCCCCACCATCTTCAATAAACCTTGCTTTGAATGAAAATCCTTTTTATTTATATTTAGATGTCCGGTAAGATCGTTTATTCTTTCAGTTAACAAAGCAATTTGAACTTCTGATGAACCAGTATCAGTAGTATGATGCTGATATTTTGTTATTACTTTTTCCTTATCATCTTTAGCAAAAATCATATTACTCTCTCTCCTTTTATTTTTTTTATAATTTATTATATCTTAAATATTTTAACATAAACAACTAAGACCTTCAACCTAAAGATAGTATCGAGTTAAGAAAGAGAAAAAAAGATACCATTGTTTATCAATTATTTTTTGCTATTATTTTATGGGCGATTAAAATGTCATCTTCTATCTGTTTTTTTAATAAATTCGTATTACTAAAGTATTTTTCTTCTCTTATTTTTTGCAGTATATTAACGACTACTTTTTTATTATATATTTTTTTATTGAAATTTATAATGTGAATTTCTACAGTTCGTTCTGTTTCTTTAAAAGTTGGCTTAACCCCTACGTTCATTAAACCATAATAGTCTTTATTATCAATCTTAACTTCCACCAAATATACTCCGTTAACGGGAAGAATTTTTTCTAACGGTGTATCAATATTGGCTGTAGCGAAATTTAATAATTTTCTTCCCCTGCCTTTTCCAGAAATTACTCTTCCTGAAATCGTGATAGCATGCCCTAACAATTTTTTCGCTTTTTCGATTTCCCCCCACTTAATATAACCTTTTATTCTGGTACTACTAATTATGGTGTGGTTTGCAGTTATTGGTTTTAATATATTAGTTTTAAATTTATAAAACTTGCTATATTCTCTTAAAATATCTGTATTCCCTTTTCCCTGAAAACCAAATTTATAATTAAAGCCTACAAAAAGTTCTTTTATCTGCAAATTATCAACTAATATTTTACTTATAAAATCTTTAGGAGACATTTTACTCATCATCTTATTAAATTTAATGATTAGAAAAACATCAACATCTGAGTCTTTAATCAGGCTTATTCTTTCCTCCAAAGTGGTTAATAAAAAAACATT
>JAHIPN010000440.1 GCA_018894595.1 bacterium | reverse complement strand
TTCTATATAGCGGGCACAGGCTATCATATGCCGCTCATCCAGGACACAGGAGAAGAAGCGGCCCTGGAATAAATGACCGCTTACCTTCATTTTGTTATTATAATACTGGGAATACTTCATGTTAGTATATTTAAATACCTTACTCAGGGAATCTTCATTTTTGGGAATCACCATAAAGTGCACATGATTGGACATGAGACAGTAAGCTAATATGATCAAGTGATAGCGACTACTTTCCTCTTTGAGAAGGGAAAGATATTTTATTCGGTCGGCATCATCAGAAAATATCTTTTGCTGATAATTCCCTCTTTGAGTGATATGGTGCGGGTAGCCCGCTGCAACGACTCGTGCTATTCTTGGCATATATAGATTATAGGTCTTCGTAGAAGTGATGTCAATGAAAATAGGTGTCTGTCCCTATTTTCCTACTTTTATTGACATCTAAATCTCCTTAGGCACAAAATTGCAGATAACGTTCTGTGGCTACACGAAGTTGGCGACCAACGGGAGCCAATCAATTTGGACGAAGCGAAGCGAAGCGGAGTCGTGTAGCCGCTGTTAGGTGACGTAATTAGGTTAGAGTCTCTAAAATACTCATTAAATTTATCAAATTCTCTACCTTTAATCCTTCAAAATCACTTATTGGAAGAGGATCATAATGGATTGGAATAATTCCAAAGTTGCTTGCTCCATAAACATCTTTTTCGATATCATCACCAATAAAAACGATTTCCTTTGGATTTAAGTCGAGCCTATTTAAAATTGTTTTGAAATACTCTTTTGAAGGCTTCTGAAAACCAATTTCTTTATAACAAAAAACGTCTGTAATGTATTTATCAAGTCCAACTTTATTTAGTGCCTTATATATTTCGTCTTTACTGGAATCATTTGCATTTGTTGATAGATAACAAGGAATGCTCATTGAAACTATTTCTAAGCACTCCTTTGCATTTTCGGTAGTTTCAATTTTACTCCAAGTATACATTGGTCCTTTTTGATCAGGATAATCGACCATTAATGTGTTTCCCCAATCAAATAAAGCTGCTTTAATCATTTAATATTCCCAACCTAATTATTTCACCTAACGGTGATGGATTGCCGACGGACATTTCCAATTTCTCCACTATTCATCTATCTCCAATAAAAAATTGTTGATTGTCTTAACAAATCTATCATAATCCGGATATTGAAGATCATGCCCAGACTCTTCGAAAACTTCAACCTTAGCATTTTGTAGATTCCGTAAGTATTTTTCTGCTTGTTCTTCAACTAGTAAAGAATCTTCCTGCCCCCCACGTAAGATTAGAACTGGGCAATTAATTGAACTTAAATTGTCCCAGAATAGAATTTGCTCTGATTCCTTTTGCAATGCAACTACTGCATGTGGTTTCATCCGTTCCGAAATCTTTTTACTACACCACGAAGTTGATAAAAACCATTCAGTCCATTCCGGTGGAAGCAATGTGTGTTGAGCAGGATAATCACCAATAATCAAACCCGCTAAAAATTGTAAGTGGCGTAATCCGTAAGCAATTACATACGATACTCCTCTGGAATATCCCATCAAGAAAAATAATTTTAATCCAATATGATTTACAACAGCCTCTATATCATTTACATGATCGTTCAACGAATAACCAGTTTCGGGAGATGAACTTTTCCCACGACCACGAAAAGTAATAGCAACACATCTTCTTGTTGAAAGAAATGACATAAGATTAAGATAGTCTTCTGCTGATTCAGATAATCCTGGTATAAATACTATTGGAATCCCTTTACTGTTTTCTGGATAACTATCAATATAATGAATGCGAACATCTTGATTTTCTACCCATCCTTCACTAATTGACAATATTAAATCTCCTCTCTCTTGTTATGATTCTCTTTCTCTAAAATATTTTTGGACCACTTTGAGTTACTTTACAATTGTCTGTCGGCTAACGGCTCGCGTGTTTGCAAAGTCCGCCTCAGGCGGATTTAGCGAAACATCGCAAACACGCTGTTATCTGAAGTTGCGCTATTCTATAAATTTTCTTTTCGTCTTATCCATTTTGCTGCCTCTAATATATTTTCTGCAATATAATCTGCTTTAATATTTTCCCACAAGTATTTATAATCTGTTAATGAACTTTCTCCTAATCCTGTTTTAACCAGTATTGATTTCGCTCCTACTCGATGAGCTAGAACTATATCCCAACCTCCTGAATCTCCTATCACATAACATTTACTTAATTTTAATTTAAAATCTTTTTTAGCCCGAAATACCATACCAGGTAATGGCTTAATGCAATCACATTTATCTTCTCTTGTATGTGGGCAACAATATACTCCATCAATCTTTCCGCCATATTGTGATACTTTTTGTTTAAGTTCTTCCATCCTGTCTTCAAAAAATGAATATGTGAATTCACCTTTTGATATATGGCTTTGATTTGTTATAATTATTACTAAATATCCCATTCCGTTAAATATTTTAATTGCTGGTATTGAAAATGGATAAAACGAAAATGTTCGCATATCATCCAAACCACTACCACCTAATGTGCCTTGTAAATCTAATAATACTGCTTTATTCATATATATTCCCTTTTTAGCGCAAT
>JAHIPN010000051.1 GCA_018894595.1 bacterium | reverse complement strand
TATTTTTCTTGCTCTCTTTCCTCTGGGACAGCTAATACCATCTTGCAATTTCCGAACTTTAAATCTATGAGCCTATAAACATCTTTTTTTTCTTCTAATAATACATCCTCCCCCACAATTCCGATATCTGCCGCCCCGCATTCGACATAGGTGGGATTATCTTTAGGCCTGGTAATAACAAATTTAATCTCCTCTCCCTGGTCAAAAAATGTCAACTTCCTGCTTATCTCTTTCCCGCCTTTTAAATCTATCCCTATCCCTTCAAATAATTGAATAGAGGATTTAAATAATTTCCCGCTGGATAAAGCAATAACTAAACAATTAGCATTCTTTTCTCTACTCATAATTTATGATTTCCTCTTTTCCTGATACTACTTCAACTCTTTTGATTTTACTTAATTGATTGATATCTACTATCACAATATATTTTACTCCTTTAGAGCAAGCATAATTTAACACCTCGGCGAACTCTCTTTTTTCTACCTCTAACTCTACAATTAGTCCCTTTTTTCTCAAATTTCCAGCTACTTCCAGAGCTTTTCTAAAATATCTTTTATCGTTTTGGTAATATACTAAATACTTATCCGGTCTTTCTAACTTTAATGAATCCACGTTCTCTTTCTCCAAAATTATGGCCAATCTCTCCAGCCCAATAGCAAATCCGGTGGAGGGTAGGTCTCTACCAAATTTAGAACACAGATTATCATATCTCCCCCCACCACAGACCGGAAACCCTAAGTAGTCAGTATAACCCTCGAATATAATTCCGGTATAATAATCAAAGTCGCGTATAATCCCTAAATCTATTAGAATATATTCCTCTAATCCGTAATTTTTTAAAAGATTATAGATTTTTTTTATCTCTTTTAAGGCAGATAGTGATAATTTATTATTTATCATCTTCTCTGCTTCTTCTAATACTTTCTCTTTTCCTCTTAAGGTGGGCATCTTTAAAATAAATTCTTTTTCCTTATCTTTAATATCGGAAAAAGATAGCATCTTTTCCAGTAATACAAAATTTTTATTTAGAATTGCTTCTTTTATTTCCTGTTTTCTTTTTTCTTCAACTTTTATCGACTGCATAATTCCATTAAAAAAATTGATATGACTTACGTCTATAAAAAAATTTTTGAGTCCGCTGTTTTTCAAACACTCCACTGCTAAAGCAATAACTTCTGCATCTGCCTCTTTACTATTTACTCCTATTAACTCTACTCCTACCTGGCAAAACTCTCTTTGGTTTCCCACTTTATCATCATACCTAAATACATTCCCTATGTAATACAATCTCGATGGTTTTGGCTCCAGTTGCATTTTAGTCGAAGCTACTCTGGCGATAGAAGTAGTCATCTCCGGGCGAAGGGCAACAATATTTCCTTCTCGGTCAAAAAATTTGATCATTTCTCTTTTCATGATTGAGCCTGCGCCCTTGGCTAATATATCGTAAAATTCAAAAGTAGGAGTAATTATTTCTTGATAGTCCCATTGGGTAAAAATCTTACTTATTCTATTTTCTAATAATCTCCTCTTTAAAACTTCTCCTGGCAACAAATCATTTAAACCTTCAGGAATATTCATCTACTATCCTCTCTCTTAACTCTTGTCTTTTTCTAAATTTAATTTTCATTCTTTAATACGTTAAAGTATTAACGAGATAAATTTAAAGAAATATTAACATTGTTTTAAAATTTTGTCAATAGTAACTTGCGCGGTTTTTTATAAATTTGTGAGTCTTGCGGGTTTATGGATTGAAATTTTAAGAAAGATCAATCCTGAGAAAGAGTCGAGGTGTGTGATTCCTTAAAAAAGAAGGGTGAGATTTGAATATCTATCTGAGTGGGTTTATGTGTAAACAGGGGCACCTAGAAAAACCTTTTAGCGATTTTTAACGCTCATATTTTCTGGCTAGAAGGGCTAGATTCTTTTCCATTTCTTTGGTAATATCTCCCTTTTTGTATCGCCATAGCCAATTGCCGCTAACAGTTCCCGGGAAATTCATCCTCGCTTCATTGTCAAGGCATAAAATATCCTGGAGTGGGATTATTATAAAATTCGCCTTTGACTTATAAACTGCTTCAATTAGTGTCCAGCAAACCTTTGCTACACTCATAATGTTGTTTAGGTCATAATATTTTTCTAACATTTTTAACACTCTTACATTTTTGGAATATTTTAACCCCTTGTACCAGGCGAACAAGGTGTCATTATCGTGTGTTCCGGTGTAAAAAACACAATTTTTTTCACAATCTTCCGGTTTTGATTTTTGAGAAGTCTTTTCGCCAAAGGAAAACTGTAAAATTTTCATCCCGGTAAATCCAAAGTTTTTCTTCAACTTCTTGACTTCCGGAGTTATAAATCCTAAGTCTTCAACTATAATTGGCAGTTCCTCCAAGTACTGTTTTACCGTGGAAAACAATTCGTATCCAGGTGCTTTCACCCATTTACCTTTTATGGCAGTCTCCTCTGATGCATCTACCTCCCAGTATGCTTCAAACCCCCTGAAATGGTCTATTCTGGTAATATCTACCTGTTCAACCAGTCGTTCAAAACGTTTTCTCCACCACAGGAAATTATCTTCCTGCATACGTTTCCAATTGAAGTGAGGGTTACCCCAAAGTTGTCCTGTTTTGCTAAAATAGTCTGGTGGTACTCCTGCCACTTTTCGAGAATTGCCTTCATCATCTAAATCAAATAATTCAGGATGTACCCATACATCACTACTATCGTGCGCTACAAAAATAGGCAGGTCCCCTATAATTTTTATGCCGTTATGATTCGCATAATTTTTTAATTCGCTCCACTGCTTTGAAAAAATATATTGCAGAAACTCCTGGTAACGTGTTTTATCTGCTAATTTGCTTTGATATCTTTCTACTGCCTGTTTCTCTCTGAAGGAAATATCTTTATCCCAGCGGTTCCACACTCTATTATCGAACTGTTCTTTGAGAGCCATATAAAGGCAAAAATCCGACAGCCAATATTCATTTTCTTCTTTAAACTGCGTATATCCATAGCCTTCTGCCAATTCATCAAACCGATTGAATGCTTTTAAAAATAGTTCATTTTTGAATTTAATTACCTTGGAAAATTCGACTTTGGTTTCTGCAAAGTTTGGGACATTCGTTACTTCTTCCACTTTTAGTAAACCATCTTCAATTAGTTTGTCTACACTAATCAGTAAGGTATTTCCTGCAAAAGCAGAAAAACAATTATAAGGAGACCCTCCAGATGCAAGCGGATTAAGCGGTAATATTTGCCATAGTTTTTGATTTGCTTTTTTTAAAAAATCTATGAAATTATATGCTTCTTTACCTAAGTCACCGATTCCATACTCAGAAGGTAATGAGGTAAGGTGTAAAAGCACTCCACTTGCTCTATCAAATTGCATTTTGGTTTACCATCTTTCTTGGTCGTTAAGAAATTCCTTATTTTTTGTATAGTAATTTGTAGTAATCATTCACCATTCTATCCACAGAAAAAAACGTTCTGGTTGACTCTATACTTTCTTTCATCATTTCCAACCATTTTTGATGATGATTATAATATGTAGGAATCACTCTTTCCAGTAATGTATCGTAAAGAGCTTTTGCATCTCTTTCATCTTGCTCTTCAACTGTTTCAGGTATATTTTTGTCCCCGATCGCCCAACCGTTAATGCCATCCTTACAGGCTTCTGGCCACCATCCGTCTAAAATCGAACAGTTTAGCACTCCATTCATTGCTGCTTTCATACCGGACGTACCACTCGCTTCATTCAGTCTTCTGGGGTTATTCAGCCAAACATCACAGCCCCTGGTAAGCATTTTTCCGATATCCATATCGTAATTTTGGATAAAAACTACACTATTAGGATATTTTCTTGACATTTCGACTAAGTTTAATACGATTCTTTTACCCGTTGTATCTGCCGGATGTGCCTTGCCTGAGAAAATAATTTGAACTTTTCCATCTTTTAAATATTTTTCTAATCGTTTTTCGTCTTTAAATATTAAGTCACTTCTTTTATAAGAAGCAGCCCTTCTGGAAAATCCAATTAATAAGGAATTAAGATTCAACCTAACTCCGCATCGCCTCTCAACAAAATTGATTAGCTCTTTTTTTATTTCCAGGTGATTATCCCACATTTCATCTAAGTTTAAAAACTTCTTTCTCATTCTTTCATCAACCCATGTTCCGACATGAATTGCATTGGTTATTCCAATAATTTTTGATTTATTCTCTATCTCTGCCCACATTTTGTTTGCTGTCTCCGTATGTAATTTAGATACCGCATTTGATATTTTAGATAGTCTTAGTGCTACCACCGTCATATTAAACGGTATCCCACCAATACGACTCATTTGTTCTACTGAAAAACCTAAATTCGCACCCATATACACAAGCGTCTCTATGCTATGCTTTTCATTTCCTGCTTTGACTGGAGTATGCGTTGTAAAAACTATTTCTTTACGGGTTGATTCCCACGCTTCATCAAATGACATACCTGCGTTTATTTTTTCATTCATCAGCTCTAACCCGGCAAAAACTGCATGCCCATCATTAAAGTGATATATATTTACTGGAATATTAAGAGCTCTTAAAGCTCTAACACCACCAATGCCCAATACTATTTCCTGGGCTATTCTCTCTTCAGCACCTCCGCCGTACAATCGTCCGGTAATCCAGCGATCTCTATTTTCTTCTATATCAGTATCTAATAAATATAAATCCGCATTTCCAAAGCAGTCAACC
>JAHIPN010000439.1 GCA_018894595.1 bacterium | reverse complement strand
ATTTATCGGAATACTTATCGAAAATTATGCGGGAGCATTTCCATTATGGTTAGCTCCTGTTCAAGTAAGATTACTGCCTATTGCCGATAGACATGTTGAGTATGGCAAAAATTTATTGAAAGAGCTAAGCAAGTATAATATAAGGGCAGAATTAGATGAGATTAATGATAAAATTGGGGCCAAGATAAGAAAAGCTGAGATGGAAAAGATCCCCTATATGTTGATATTTGGAGATAAAGAAGCAGAAGATGGTCTTGCTTCAGTAAGAAAGAGAGGAAAAGGAGACTTGGGGAGGATAAAATTAACCAAGTTTATCGAAGATGTTTTAAAAGAAATTAAAGATAAAAACTTATCTTAAGGATTGATTAGCAAATATAATTCGAGTTTTATAATTAGTTAGGTAGGAAGTTTGACACCTTTCTCTTTTTTTAACTCGATACGCGATATATATACTCGATACTTTCTTTTGTTAGTGTAAGTTTTAGTGGGGTATTTTTATTTTTTTCTTTACGTGATACTATATACTCGATACTGATTAATCTATTGACTATAAATAAAGAATATGTTATAGTTTTTTAGAAATAATGAAGGATTGTATGTATTTTAAAGAAATTTAAGAGATATATTTTTTTATCTATTGAAATTAGTAAAATTTTATTTTAAAGTTGAGTTAAAAAGCTAATTTGAAATGTATGGAAATTGGCATATTGCTCATTTTTAAGTGGTGTAAAGGAGGAAAATAAGTATTAGGTCAACACCAAAGTTAAGAATAAATCAAAGAATTAGAGCAGAAAAGATTAGGCTTATAGATTTTGAAGGTAACCAGGTAGGGGTAGTTAGTAAAAAGGAGGGTCTTGAACTTGCCGAAAAAAGCAACCTTGATTTAGTTGAAGTTGCACCAGATGCTGATCCTCCGGTTTGTAGAATTATTGATTATGGAAAATATAAATACTTACTGGATAAAAAAAATAGAAGTGGAAAGAAGAAGCAGAAAAGCAGCGGAATGAAAGAAATAAAGATGCGCCCTAATATTGGAGAACATGATTACAATTTTAAGGTAAAAAACCTATGTAAATTTTTAGAAGAAGGTAATCAGGTGAAAATTACTATAATGTTTAGAGGGCGAGAAATGAGATATTTAGATTTAGGAAGAGAATTATTGGACCGTATAACTAAGCATACCGAAGAGATTGCTAAGGTTGTGAAGGAACCAAAGTTAGAAGGACGGAATATGATTTTAGTTTTAATGCCTAAATAATATAATACATTACTTGAAAAGGGGTTAAACATATATGCCAAAAATGAAGACACACAAGAGTTCAGCGAAAAGATTTAAGGTAAGCAGTTCAGGTATAATAATAAGGTCAAAGGCTTATAAAAGTCATATTTTGACTAAAAAGACTGCAAAACGCAAAAGAAATCTAAGGAAAGATACTACGGTTAGCAGTGCTGAGACAAAAAATGTTAAAGTATTGTTACCTTATTCTTAATATTTTTCAAAATATTAGAACATCGTTTTTCCCATTCCGCGCTTAATGCGGAATTCATAAGTGGGGCACGATAAATCGTACCGAAAGAAACCAGAAAATAAAAGAAGAATAGATTCCCGATGCAGTTTACACTCATGAAAGTGGATGCGGGAATTAAATATAGAATAATAATTCGGATATAGAAAAGATAAGGAGTGAATGGTATGCCAAGAGCGATAAATAATGTTGCCTCAAGAAGAAGAAGAAAAAAAGTATTAAAATTAACTAAAGGATATTGGGGGGCAAAAAGTAAACTTTATCGTACTGCTCATGAAGCTATGATGAAGGCACTTTCTTATGCCTATAGAGATAGAAGAGCAAGAAAAAGAGATTTTAGAAGTTTGTGGATAACCAGAATTGGTATCGCTGCCAAAAACGAAGGGATATCTTATAGTAAATTTATAAGAGGTTTAAAGGTTGCAGGAGTAGAAATCAATCGGAAAATGTTAGCTGAGTTAGCAGTAAGAAATCACGAAGCATTTGTTAGTGTGGTGAATGCAGCCAAAGAAGGCCTAAATTAAGTTTATTTTTATATAGATTAATATCTTTTTAAAAGTTATGATAAAATTAAGTAGGTTATAGCTAACTTGATATTTAATCTGGTTAGATAATAATCGAAATTCACTTTAGAGCTGCAGACTGAAATTTTAAAAAGTAAGTTTTGCCAGTACTCCACTGTTATAAGGAGCAAAGTACGGATTTGCTTGATAAAAAGCAGATCAAGAAGGGTGGTACCGCGGAAAAGGTTTACAATTTTCGTCCCTTTACAAGGCGAAGAAAATTGTAAACCTTTTTTTCATCGGGGCCATTAATAATAAGGAGGGGATACTATTGGAAAATAAAATAAAAGAAGTTAAAAAAGAAATTGTTTCTAAATCAAATTTGGTTAAAGATTTAAAAGATATTGAGAAATTAAGAGTAGAATATTTAGGTAGAAAGGGGGTAGTAACTCTCCTACTGAGAAAGTTAGGAACACTTTCTCCGGAAGAAAGACCAAAAATTGGGCAGTTATTGAACCAGACCAAAAGAGATATTGAAGGGCTATTAGATATAAGAACTACAGAGATAGAAAAAATAGAAAAAAATAAAAAATTACATGAAAAAAGTGTAGATATTACTCTTCCGGGAAGAAAATTAAATAGAGGAACTGCTCATCCCATTAATTTGGTTTTAAGAGAGATTGAGGAAATATTTTTAAGTTTAGGATTTAAAATCGAAGAGGGCCCGGAAGTAGAATTAGATTATTATAACTTTGAGGCACTTAATATTCCCAAAGACCATCCCGCCAGAGATGATCAGGATTCTTTTTATATTACCAAAGATATTCTCCTCCGTCCCCAGACTTCTCCTGTACAAATCCGTACGATGGAAAATCAGAAACCACCGGTTAGAATTATTGCTACGGGAAAATGTTATAGACGCGATGCCACTGATAGTACTCATTCCCCCATGTTTCACCAGATAGAGGGGCTGGCAGTGGATAAAGACATCACCTTTGGTGATTTAAAAGGAATATTAACGGTTTTTGTACATAGAATGTTTGGTAAAGATAGGAAAGTAAGATTTAGGCCGGGATATTTTCCATTCGTTGAACCTGGGGCTGAAGTGGATGTATCTTGTTTATTATGTGGAGGTAAAGGATGTAAATCTTGTGGTTATGTCGGCTGGTTAGAGATTATGGGAGCAGGAGCAGTACATCCAAGAGTTTTAGAGATGGTCGGTTATGATCCGGAAGAATATTCAGGCTTTGCCTTTGGAATGGGAGCAGAGAGAATTGCTATGCTGAAATATGGCATAAATGATATCCGGTTATTTTTTGAAAATGATTTAAGATTTTTAAAACAGTTTTAAATTTGTCGTTAGTGAATAGTCGTTAGTATATAGTAGCAACACGGCGTGCCGTGTTGAAGTTTTTCTAACTATTCTCACGCTATACGTT
>JAHIPN010000438.1 GCA_018894595.1 bacterium | reverse complement strand
TTCCCTTAGCCTCTTCCTGTCTATTAATAAAAGCTTCAATTATTGAATGACCTTTTTGCTGTTCAGCGTAATCTATAAAAGTGGTTACTCCTCCAAAAGCTGCCGACATACTTCCGCTGGAAAAATCATCAGCAGTAACATTGTCAGGTGGGGATTTCATAAAATAATGAGTATGGGCGTCAATTATTCCAGGTAGTATATATTTACCCTCAGCATCTATTATCTTAGTTTTCTCAGGGATCTCCTTGGATAAAAATTCATCCTTTATGGCTATTATCTTTTCACCTTCGAGTAAAATATCTTTTTCTATCATCTTTTCAGCTGTCACTAATACACCATTTTTTATAAGTATACTCATAGTAATTCTTCCTATCCCTCTTTGCTAAAATAAATCTTAGCCAACTTTCGGTTGCTATTATATTTTCAACATTTATATTATCTTTAATTTTTTAAATCTTTAATTAGCTCTTCCAATCCCAACTCTTTAAGCTTCGCAACTGTGGGAACACCATCTTCACTCCAATTTCTTAAACGGTAATACCTGTCTAACATATATTTCAAATTAACTGTTAATCCTTTTTTTAGTGGTTCTCCTGTCTCTAAATCATATACTGTAGCAGCTTCCTTTAAGAAACGAGCGGGCAACTGATCGTCTTTACGGTTAAGTCCGAGACGATAATTATACATCCGCTCAATATTAACAATCCTTTCCCCAGCTTTAATAAGACTTTCCCCATCATAATCGTAACCTAGCAATTCTTTTAACCCAAGTGCTAGATCCTCCGGATAGAGAGTAAAATTCTCTGTAGTAGAGAATTTACATACCCCCAAGGCATCAGAGATAGCACAATAGGCTTCTGTAAAAACCACCATATCCGGTTTATATGTCTCATCGGTCCTTTCTAAAATCTTGGGCATACATTCAGGGAAAAACCTATTACCAACTTCTACATTACCGGTTAAATCAATAGTGGGAAGAGCATAAAGATGGTCTGCCCCTCTATTAGAGGTTGAATGACCTAAAGCCATACCTTTGCAAATTCGAGGTTCTTGCCTGGGGAGTTCCAAGCCTTTTACGTGCATAGCATATTTTTCTGCTCCTCCTCCAATCCTTTCTGCTGCCCTTCTAACTCCTTCAGCTAAAAGGTCTCCCAAACCTTTACGATAAGCAATATTTTTAATTAATTCAATTATGGTTTCTTCTTTGCCCCATTCCAGATTTAATTCATCATCAGACAGTAATTCCTTTTCATGGCATTCCATTGCAAAAGCAATTACAACGCCGGTAGATATAGTATCAATTCCCAATCTATTACAAAGCAGATTGCCATAAATTATAGCCTCTAAATTATTATTCCCCACTAATGGCCCTAATGCAGCTATAGTTTCATATTCGGGTCCTTCAGTACGACATTTATAAGGACCTTCTTTCACTTTTGTAAACCGGGAACAGGCAATCGGACAGGAAAAACAGCCCATATTTTTCTCTAAGTATTTACTTAAACTTTTTGCATTTATCATTTCCGCCTTAGAAAACTGAACTAATTGATGATTTCTTGTAGGTAAATCCCCACTGATATTTTTAGGATCGATTAACTGCGCTGTTCCCCATTTTCTAAGACTTTTTGATGCAGGATGAGTTCCTACTTTTTTCATCATTTCCAAAGCTACTTTTTTAAATTCCGGGGAATATGTAACATTCTCACTCGCCCTAACCGCTATCGCCTTAAGATTTTTAAAACCCATAACGGCCCCCATCCCACAGCGCGCAGCAGCTCTTCCATAATCATTGATTACTGAAGATATTTTAACTAACCTTTCTCCTGCAGGACCGATAGAAGCAACTCGGCAACCTTCAAAGATATTCTTTAATTCTCTTTCTGTCTCTTCTGTAGTCATCCCCCAGTATTTTTCCCCATCAATTAAGCTTAAATTATCGTCTTCTATTATTAATATTGTCGGTTTTTGAGCTTTACCCTTAAAAACCAGGGCATCAAAACCGGCCTTCCTTAACTCTGGTCCAAAAAATCCAGAAGAGTTAGCATATCCATAAACTCCGGTTAAAGGTGATTTGGCAGTTACCGTAAATCGAGCAGCTGTCGGCCAGGGAGTTCCGGTGAAAGGGCCGGTAGAAAATATCAAATAATTTTCTGGACTAAGCGGCTCGACCTCCGGACCTACATTATCATAGAGAATTTTTGCCGCATATCCTCTGCTTCCTAAATATTTTTTTAAAACCTCTTTTGGACTTTCTACTATTTTTATTTCTTTATTACTTAAATCAATATAAGCAGTTAAAAAAGACAATAATTTATTCCTCCTCTTTTAATTTGTCAACAACCACGGCCGTTAAAGCACCGGTAGGACAAACGGAAACGCAGATCCCACAATTCCGACAAAGATTTCGGTCAACAGACATTATCGGAAATTCTAACCTGCGTGCACTATAAGGACAGGCAATTACACAACGCTGACAGTTAATACATTGCAAACGGCTTTGATAAGGTGCGTAATCAGGATCATAGTTAAATTCTAATTTGCCAAACCTCTCTCCCGTGGGGAAATTGGGTAAAGCTACCCCTTTTACAGCAGAAATTGAATTATAGCCTAATTCAGCCAATAATACAGAGGTGTTATTGCATAGTTTAGTAAATTCTTCAATGCCTCTAAGAATTGCAATAGAACATACCCCAATAGCACCGGCACCTATCATTAGATATTCAATAGCATCTTCTGCACAAGTTACACCACCAATCCCTATTAAATCATTACAGCCATTGCGGGCAATCTCAGAAGCAATCCT
>JAHIPN010000437.1 GCA_018894595.1 bacterium | reverse complement strand
AATAATGGAATTTTAACGATATCTTCTCTATCTGTGGTTTTAATTAAACCTCCTATTACTGCTATTCTATCAGGAGGAGTTCTAATTAATAATGCTGGCCCCTCTCCTTCTTTATATCCTATTTGTTGAGTTTCGATAGTTCTAAGGTCTTTCATTTCTACCGCTCCAAGATAACTTTTTTCAGCTCTTAGGAGCATTGTTATTAACCCATCTGAACTTATCCATGGGGTAAGAGTCATACTCACACCAACATTTTCCCAAGTTATCATTTTTCCTCCCCCAGTGGGTTGTTCTTCATAAGGAACCCTTTCACCTGACAGGATAAAAGCTTTTTTCCCGTTAAAAGTATGTATAATAGGATTAGATAGTATATTTAATTTATTTTGATTCTGTAAGGCTCTTATTTGAGCTTCAATCAAATCAAATCTTTCCAAGGAACCTCCTAAGGTTATCTCTCCTATACTAATCTGGCCTTCTTCTCCTTCCGTTACATTTCCTTTATCATCAACAGTCTTCCCACTCGTCCATTTAATTCCTAATTCTTTATCCTTATTCAAAGACACCTCAATAAACTTAATTTCAATGCGCATTTGAGTTGCACGTTTATCTAATTTAGGAATTAATTCTTCTACTTTTTTTATTTCTTCCTTTGTACCTTTTACAATGATCTCATTCTGTCTATTATCTATTATTACTCTATTTTCAGCATCAGAAATAATTATAGATAACATGTTTTTAATTGCCTCTATATCTTCTTCATCAATAGCATTATCTATTTTAAAAGTTCTGGTCAGCAACTCCTCATCTATTGTACCTATAATTTCTTCTATCTTTTTAAGCTCCTCATTTGTCCCGCTAACAATAAGAGTATTCATTCTTGTATCAGCAACAATATTAACCTGTACCTCTTCATTCACATAGCCATCTAATATAATCTTTGCCTCTTCTGCAGTAGCATTTTTCAGCTCATATACTCTGGTAATAGGTTCCTTATATCCTTCTATTAACTCTTTTTGGGCAATAATCAGGGTATTACTAACTTCAGTATAATCTAATCCCTTGAGCTTTAAAATCAAATCCAGCGAATCTTTAAAAGAGACTTCTCTGAGATTTAAGGTTATTTTTCCGGTTACTGAATCATCAACAACCATATTTATTCCACTAATTTCTGATAATGCTCTAACTGCATCAACAACCTCTGCTTCTTTAAGATTTAAAGTAATCGGGGTAGTCACTGTATCTACTAAAGAAATCTTTGGTTCATCTTCCTTTTCAATTTTTACTGCTTCACTCTTCACCGGAGTAACTATAAAAATTTGCTCTTCTGGTTTTATAAATTCAACATAATCATAAATATAAATATATAATAATCTCTTATCAGAAGATAATTTTACTTCATAATTGGTTTTCTGGAATAAATCAATTACAAATCTGGTTATAGGGATTGGTTCACTTTCAAATTGACCACATCTGACCTGTTTTACCGAACCCATATTTAAAAATAAAATATTCTTGCTCAATTCATCGATGCTATAAAATGCATTCTTTACATCAATTACTATTCTCTCAGGATAATCTAAATAAAAAACTTCGTATTCTAAAATGGCCCTACTTGTCTTAATAGTAAGATGGGTATAATTGGGCATTTTTTTATACCAGATGTTGGTAATACTTATATCTTGAGTACTGGCATTTGCCAAAAATGATGTAAGTAAAAATGATACCAAAACAAAAAACAATAAACATGCTGTTCTTCTTGGTATAGAGAACAATCTTACCTCTTGAGATTGCTTCGTTGTTTCACTCCTCGCAATGACAGATGGCAGAGATTGCTTCCATGCTTGCATGGGGGCAGACTGGCTTTGCTCCTCGCAATGACAGGGGTATCTTTTGAAATTTAATTGTTTATATTTATAATTCACCTTAAAAGTCTTCGCCTCCTATTTTTAGTGAAAAAAAATATCCGTTAAAATCAATGATTACTTCATCTTTCGTAATTTCTTTTACAATATATCTATCTGATATTATATCATATAAATTAGCAATATAAGTTTCTCCGTTCATTTCAATAATAGCTACCTTCTTATCTTTTGAATCTATTATTCCCGATAGTTTTGTCCCCGGAGGTAATTCTGGTTTAGGAAAATCTAAAACCTTTACTTCATCTACCTCTTCTACGGGAATATCAGCTCTTACCTTCTGAAAAGGATTTCTTTTGCTTGGCGGTTTATACGGCTCATAAACAAATACTTTGTTTTTATATCCCTGTTCCCTCTCTTCCATCTCAATTTCGAATTCAGTTTTCTCTTTTACCACGGCTTCAACTTCTGCCTTAGGCATTACTGTAGTGGGAGCAGGAGTAGTTACTGTAACTGATGCAACGGGAGACTTCACAACACTTTCAGGAAATAAAAGAGGATATCCCCACCAATAAAATGCACCTGCAGCTACTACAAGAATTAACAAAAGTATTAGTGTCTTATTCTTATTATTTTTTCCTGTATCGGATTCTGACTTTTTGAACAATTTTTTAATTGATATTTTTCTCATGCCCTATTTAGAACCCTCACTTCTCAAGACATAGGCAAACATAATTACAGAGATATTTAATTTATCGGCTTCTGTTCCTACTTTACTTAATTTAACTGATCTAACATCAATAATTCGTGGTAAATTCTCTATTCGGTCTAAATATGCAATAAAATCAAAATAACTGGCAGTTAAACTCATAGATACTGGCATTTTTCCGTAAATTCTATCTTTCTCCCAGGAAATATTCTGAGGAGTAAAGGTAGTAAAATCGACATTAAACTCAGTTAAAGTGTCTTGAATCATAACCAACAAATCAGGGATTTCTTTTTCCTTAGGTAATAAAACTTCTAAGAATTTTAATTTTTCTAACAATTCTGCATATTCTTCCTTTAGGGGACCAAGCCGCGCCGCAATTCTCTTCCCTTCAGCAATTTTATTCGCGGTAAGTTCAATATCTTTCTCTAATTGCTCAATCCTTTGCGTTCTTGGTTGATATACGTATGTATAATTAACATAGACAAAGACAACCAAAACTACAAAAAATATAAATGCAGTTACACCTTTAGATAATTTCATTTTACTCTATCCTCTTAAAGCTAAATAATCCTAATATTTTAAAGTTCACAATATCTATATCTCTATTCTCTTCAATAATTTTACTTTTTCTAACATACCCAAGTTCAATATTATCAAAAGTAGGATCATTTTTTAAGGTAACCATGCATTTAGCAATCAAGTAATTATTAAGAGTATTAGCAGTAAAATCAAAAGTCTGGTTAGTGTTTAAAGAAAGATTGTCCAGCCAGACCTCATCAAGAAGCACGGCACTAAATTCACCAAGCGTTCTTGACAAATGAAATTGATTTGCAATTAAATCTTCGATAACCTTAACCCTTTCTTCAATTATCTCTTTGTCTTTTTTCAAATTACTTACTTCTATTATTACTTTTTCAATTGTTGCTAATTCAGTTTTCATGATTTTAAGTTGTCGTTCTTTGTAATCTATTTGTAATTCCAGGTAATAATATAAATAAGCCGTACCAAAAGCCATAAAGACGACAAACAAAATAATTAATATTCTTTTTAAATTATACTTTTGTTTTTCTTTGTATTCGTCTGGCAGAAGATTGATATTTGCCATTTTTTACCCTTCTCTCATAGCTAATCCGATTACTGTAGCTAAAGTATCTTTTAATTTCTTTATTCCTTCTATATCGAAAAGTCTTTCATTTATCTTTACTTTTCCCAGGGGATCTCCAATTATTATTGGTATTTCAAACTGTTCACTTAAATATTTTTCAATACCCTTTATATTAACACAACCACCGGAAAATATAATCTTATTATATTTTACTCTTTGACTTTGCGTTTTATAATAACTCAATGACTTTCTCACTTCTTTAGTTATTTGATTCAATATTTCTATTATTATCTTTCTGATTTCATCATCCTTCTCTTTATCTGCTTTTGAACCTACTGCTATTCCAGTCTTTCTCTTAAGTTTTTCCGCTTTCTCAAAAGAAATATTCAAAGATTTGGCGATTGCATTAGTAATATCATTACCGCCTATTAAAATATTTCTGGTAAATTTTAAATTACTTTTCTCAGCCAAAGTAAGGATGGTACTGCTTGCTCCCACAGATATTACAATATCGATAATTGATCCTTCCTCTTCCTTTTCCTTTCCCTTTTCCTTTTCTTTCTTATCAGATAGAATATTTTCAAAAGCTCTAATATTTGCAGAAGAAATTACATCTACTATTTTTGGTATTATCTTTGCTTTTTTTAAGACTTCCATATAGGGTTGAATGATATTTTTTGGGGTTGCCACTAAAAGAACTCTCATCATTTTATTCCCATCTTTTTCCACAAATTCATCTACTTTTTCAGCATCAATAATAGATTCATTTAAATCATAAGGGACATATTTGGGGGCTTCCCACATTACTCCTGCCATTAATTCTTCTTTTTCCATTAAGGGGAGAACAATTTCTCTAATTATAACTTTCTGTCCGGTTATGGCTATGATTGCTTTTCTGTCCTTTATACCACTTTCTCTTAGTAATTCTGTTAAATTATCTGCAACAGCAAGGGGATTAAGAATCTCACCATTGGCAATAGCGCCTTCAGGGCTAAGCGTAACTCCATAATTATCAAGTTCATAACCATCACTTATCTTGTGTAGTTTTACCACTTTGATTGAGCGTGCACCAAAATCAATTGCAAACATATCTACTCCTTATTTCCGTCATTGCGAGGGGCAAAGCCCCGAAGCAATCTCACATTTTAAAGATATTATACTCTATAACCTTTTAAAATTCCTTCTCTTTAATGAATAATATATAAAATTATTTAATATGCCTCTCTCCAGGAAGTTTTCAAATAAACCTCTACTCCTGTACCAGTAACTGGTGTACCTGCATAGGCGGCATTATAGACAAGGTTTTTAGCACCTCCACCGCCATGAAAATCTACAATAACGGCATAAACAGCACCTTCTTCTATGTTAACATTACCATTACCGGTAAAAGTTGCTTCAGTTTGAATTATTCCTTCTACGTCAACCGAACCATTAATAGTTATATCTCCTTTAGCAATTAAAGCAAGAGGAGTTGATGGACTATTTATCGAATTTACGTCTCCACTTGCGATGACCTCAATTGTTCCGGTTGCAAAAATTGTTGCATTATTAAGAGTTAAATCAGCCTGTATTTTTACATCTCCATCTATAAAATGTATACCATTTAATGAACTATTGGTATTAAAAACTACAGAAGTATTATCCCCATAATAGTGTCCTTCTATACTATCGGTAAAATCCTCATCGGCTGATTTAGCCAAACGTTCAAAGTATTCCCAATCAATTTTAGGGTAATCCTGTATTGGTTGACCACCTATACCAATGTTAGTAGCACCAAATGCTGTAGCAATTCCGTTTATTAAATCTACTGCATCACCATGAACAACTATATCACTATTAGAGTGTATAGAACCGCTAATGGTGATTCCTCCATTTAAAGTCATATTGCCATCAGTAAAAATTGTATGATCATAAGACACGTTGTTGGAAGGCGATATCCCGATCTTTGCAGTTACAATTACTGTGCGTCTTCCCACAACTTTTTTACTTTCATTTTCTACAAATCCGATGGAAGTAATTTCAATTAAAGAAGTATCTCCTATATTCTTGATACTTATTTCACAATATTCAAGAGAAGATACTACTTCTTCCCTAGCTAAAGTTGGCCTCCAGAAAAATATATCTTCTCCCCCTAAATCTTCTGGGGTGTTTAAATACCATAAAGCTTTTTCAATCCCTGCCTCTGCCAGATAAAAGGCTTTGGTCGAATCTCTTTGTAAAGTTGATAATTTAGTATCATTACTAGTCATACTAAGTAAGGCTACTGCAAATGTTACCAATATAAAAGTGAATATTAAAGTTGTTAAAAGTGCCATCCCTTTTTGATTTAAAAATAAATCTTTAATTTTATTATTTATAATATTCTTTTTCATTATGTGTATCACTCCCATAAGCTGAATAATTTTTCTATTCTCCAATTTTCCGATTACTTTACTAAAAACCATAATTTCTCAAATTAACATTTGTATTTAACGTTATATCTGGATTCCCATCTTTATCAACATCTACTTCTAATAAAATATGAACCTTAGATGCATCAGGATAAGTAAAGTTTAATGTTTTAACATCATTGATTAAGGGAATACTACTTCTACTTATAGGATCTCCAGGAGTACCTGACCAAGAGAAAATTACATTGCTTTTAGCAAATGAATCGGGAAACGAAATTTCAATATATTTTTCACCTGAGCTACTTTCAATTAACTCACCTTCTCTTATCTCTCTTACCATCCTATCCATCGCTTGACGGGCATTCCGTTGAGCGGTAAGTTGAGATTGACCTGATACCCAGGATTTAGTTCCTCCGGTAAAAAAGGTTGCCAATCCTAAAACGATTACTCCTAAAACAGCTACCACCACCATCATTTCAATCAAACTAAATCCTTTTTGATTTTTTATATTCAATGTACTCATTTCTTTTTAGCCTTTTTATAGAATAGCAAAAGATTGATATCCAATAGATAAAAATTTATATTTATGGACCTTCTACTAATTCTATAATATATTTTCCTGAATTCGGATTAAAAGTTATATCTAATTTTTCTTTCACAGACATATTTTCACTAAAATATAATATTATAGTTGATATACCAATTGATAGTGTAATGTCATTAACGTTTATAAGTTCTTCGCTTGAAGCAGGAGAACCGGGAAAATCATCATTTGTGGCATAAACTATAATAGAATCCGCAGCACCAGAAGGTGTAATTTCAATTTTCCCTAAATTTTCAGTGTCCGGATTATCGGGTAGCCAGGAAGCTTTCATTTCTTCTAATAAAAGCTCTGCCCCTAAAACATCTATATTAAAAGTAACACTATAATTGCTTGGGTTATAAGATATGTCAAAATCTAAATCTAAATCAATATCAATACCTACAGGAATATTTAAATATCCTTCAATTTCTTTCAAATTACCATATTGATCTGTAAAGGAAGTAACAGCTTTGATTGTTACTGTACCTGCATTATTTTTGGAAGATAAATTTATCTCGGCAACCCCTTCAACTGCTGTCACTATTGCCCTACCCGTTACATCAAACTTACCCGATTCTTGCCCGGATTCTATTGAAAATGTAACTTCTTCTGAATATCCCGTCACTGTAGTTTCTCCATCTTTTATGGTAGCAGTTATAGTGCAAGTTGCTCCTCCTGCAACGATATTTTGAGGTTCAGAAACTAATTCAATGCGGTCTGCTTCAGTATAAAATCCAACCTCTGTGCTTCCGGTAATTGAACATTCTAAAATTGAGGGAGAACAGGCAGTAACTGTTGCTGTACTGGCAGTTTCAGAAGAATAAAGTTGGACCGTAGCAACACCATCATTATAGATAACATTTACAATATCATTTGTATTTATCTCTTTTTTTCCATTAGGAAAAGTTCCTTCATTGGTTGTAAATATAATAAGTTCGGTGTAGCTATCTATGGCGATACCTTCTTCGGTTTTTATTCCAGCAGTAATAGTTGAAGTACCATATCCGCCTGCTTCAATGCTTGACGGAGCAGCATTTACTTCAATATGGTCAGGAATAAGAGTTGGAATTATATTTAAAGTAATCGGATCAGCTGGGGTCAATATCCCTGCTTGATCTTCTGCAACTATAATTACATCACCTTCAAAAATAGCAGTAAATGTTGCCGTTAAAGAAGAAGTAGAACCATCAAAATCAACAGAAGAAGGTAAAGATCCAGATCCTGTAGATGACCCATCTCTATTTAAATTAATAGTACCTACATAATTTATTAGAACTCCATTTAGGTCTTGGGTTGTAACAGTGATCTCCGATATTTCATTAACCGGTACACTTATAGGGGATGCTGAAAGATAAATCTTGCCACCGGTAATTACATTTACTACTCCTGGCTCTAAACCTGTGGCACTTGCAGTTATAGTAATTGTTGCAGGAGTAGTATTAGAAGTTAGGGTTATTTCCACAACTCCATTTATCAAATCTGTTTGATCAGATAAATATCCTGGTCCTGAAATACTAAAAGTTATATCATCAACAGCATCAGCAACTATTACTCCGCCCGCATTTACTATTTCTGCAGTAATTAAAGATGAACTACCTGGGGTCATAAAGATTGGTTCTGCGGTAAGATTGATTTTTACTGGTTCATTCGGATCAGTTACCCCAATAGTTACTGTATCAGAAGCTAAATCTCTGGATGAAGCTTCAATAATAACATCTCCTTCAATCGTAGATGCTGTAAAAGTAGTAGTTGCCCTACCTTGATCAGGGGTAACAGTAGAGGGAAAAAGATTACCAATGCCGCTTATAATTGTAAAAGAAATATCATCACTATAATCAGATATTATATTTCCTCTTGAATCTTTTACTACTGCCGTAAGAACAGAAGCTCCTTCAGTTAAAATATTATAAGGATCGGCAATAAGCGTTACTCCGGTTTCAACACCAGCTGTGGTTTGTACAAAATGTATTAACATATCAGCTCCTACCGTTTTTGTAACCCCATTTCTATCTTTCCAATAAATGTTTGCAGTGACTTTTTTTAAATTAGTACTGGGCTGGACAATTACTTCTCTTTCAAATTTTGTTTTTGTACCATCTATATAGATATCGCTTCTTTCTTGAATTACGATTTTGTCAAAATCCATATTCTTTATATCTTCCATTGCTTCGCGTACATAATTAGTAGCCACTGTTCTGTCTCGGGCGTCTGCTATTCCCATAAAGCCAACACTGTAAGCATGAAATATTCCGAGTACGGCTACTGCAAGAATTGCTACAGCCACCATTAATTCGATTAAAGTGAAACCTTTCCGAGATAATTTTTTGTTTATTATTAGCATATCATCACCAATTCTCCGGAGGGTCTGGACTTATTCTCACTCGAGCAGTTACCGGAGTCATAATCACGTAAAGGACCCTTCCTCTTTTATTTTTCAAAGTTATTGTTCCCCCCATACTGGGAACTCCGTTCGGATAGAAATATAAATTATTATCCGTAAAATTAGAATTAAATAAATCAATATCCTTTAGTATTATATCGTCTATTAATTCTGTTTGTTTATAAATTCTAAATCTATCTAAGTTCGGCCAAAATTGTAATTTATAATAAACTCCCTCGTAAAATGCTCTTGCTTGAGTATTTTTCAATTCTGAACTTAAAAGTGTTGCCGCTGTATTTAGTTTGCCCCATTGAACTAGATTATTTATTCCATTTATTGAAAGACCAAGTAGTAAAGAAATTATGCCTACAACGACCATTATTTCAATAAGAGTGTAACCTTTGTTATGATTAATACTTTGAATCATACTGTATCTGTCTATCTTTCGTTATATAATATAAATTTAATGACACATAACGTTCTCGGCACAAACTAAGTTGCGAAAAAATTTTGACTTTAGCCGTTTGTGCCGTGTTATCTGCCGTTGCATGTAATCAATTATTAAAAATATTCTTTTCCTGATTTTGTCTTATGGGTCTTATAAAGAATATACAGCCATAGAAATTTCGCTTTCTGCTTTTCTTCTGCCACAAATACTTGATTCGATAGTTTTTAGAACATTAGCTGCGTAATATCTGGTGCCGCACTTTTTACATACACCAACTGGCACATTTTTAATTAGGACATACCTTTCTCCTACCTTTCGGGGTAAGTCCACTATTTTTTCAACAATTGAGCCATTACAATATTCACACCGTTCATCATCCCAGAATCCCAAGTTACTCACCTCCTTTTATGCTCTCTTTGGTTTATCTTCATAAACAGTTATTACACGTACTTT
>JAHIPN010000436.1 GCA_018894595.1 bacterium | reverse complement strand
GTTCTATCCCCAACATAAATTTATTATTGCTTAATAAAGCTGCTATTAACAGAGCACCGGATAAAGTAATTAAAATTATCCTGAAAAATCCGGATAAAACTTCTTTTATCATCTGAATAAAGCTGGGATTATTTTTAGACAAATCTTGGATGTCTTTTAATTTAGAATCAATGTTTCCTAAAAAATACCTTTCATTATTAATGATAGCCAAAGTGGGAAATATTAGAGCTGCCAATAAAGCCATCAGCTTTATTAAAAAGATTTCCTGGTTTAAAAAAAACAGGATTAAAGAAAATAAGATTCCTAAAAATAACAGAGAATATTCTTGATATTTTTTTAGGTTGAAAACATTTTTTAAAAGGATTAATCCCCCGGAAATAACCCCCAGGATTAATAAAAGAATAAATATTTTTGGTTCCTGATAAGGAGCAGAAAGAATACTGGCTCTTCCTGTCTTAAAACCATTCGCTTCCAACTCTTCTTTTATAGTTCTGATATAAGATAGATTCTCCTCGATAAGATTTAAGCTAGACTTCATAAAAGGCTTGATATAAAAGATCCTCACCTTTCTTTCTTTAGCTGCCCTAATCCATCTTTCTGTGGCTATCTGTTTAGAAATAATTTCCATTTCTTCTTTAGTAATACTATGAACTCTTACTGCTAATTCGCTTGCTTGATGAGCGACTGTTTCAATCCCTTTTTGGCCAGCAAATTCTATAATTCCGAAAGGATATTCTTTTATTTTTAGAAGTTCTGCGGTATGAATTAAGTTTTCTTTTGAAGGGTAACCTAAAACTGATTCCCCCTCAAAAATTATTCCCGAAATCTTTCCGGCTTTATCACTTTCTTTAAACTTGAACTCTATATCTTCCTTATTTATTTGAGAAAAATTTTTGAGACGTAAAATGACCTGAAAGCCCAAATTTCTTACTAACTCAATATCTTCATCTGAAAATCCTAAACCTAAATCAGCAAGTTTTTCTTCGCTTCCTTTCACTTTTAAACCTGTATAAGGAAAAAAACCAAGATCTCTTACTAAATCTTCGCCTAATTGTCTTTGTAAATTTTCCTTTATACGAAGATAATCGTTTTTATCGTTGAATATAATATAAGCTTCTCCCGGTGAAGGTTGAAATTTTTTAAAAGGGTCAATCGATTTTAAGAAGAAATTTAATTTATTAAGTTCTTTATCAGAAAAATAGAGTATCTTTCCGGAAAAAACGAGATTTTCCAGGGTATCTTCATGAACAGCTATTGAATTAATCCCGGAGTTTTTTATTTTAGCCAACAGTTCAATTTCATCATAGCCTTCCTGATAAGATAATTCTCTTAATTCATTCAGGCTCATTACCAATTCTACTTGCTTAAAATCACTCTCCAATTTAGAACGATTATAAGTTATAATTCCAGCAACTACCAAGGCAACAATAATAAAAAAAATCAAAATCGAATAAGATTTTTTAGGCATAATGATATTTCCTTTACCTTCACTTAATATCTGATAAACTGAAAGTATTTTAGCATATTTGTAATCAGAAGTAAAAAAATCAATTGGTAAATTTTTAAATTTACCAATTGATTAGTTATTAAATACACAGACATCGTGAACCCGTCTTAAGGGCATCAAAATACACAGACATCGTGAACTCCTAATGATAATAAAATATCTAGACATAGTGAACTTTAAAGATTGAACCTTGATAAATCAATAGAGCTTTTTGGTAAAGGATAAGGATATTCTACTATTAATTTAGAATCATGGTATATAAACAATTTTTCTTTGGCAGTATCAATGGTAGCCCAGACATATTCGTACTCTACCTCAACTGGCATAACGTACTTTTCTCCAAAGACATCTAAAATGCGATTACTACGGATAAAACGGATAAGGTGTACATATCCCGGACAAATACTAAGCTTATTAGGAAGCCTAAAATAAGCAGGTAAAAGCTTGGTATTTCCAGAACACTTTTGGTTTGGAGTATGACCCCCTAAGGTACTGTAATGATGATTCTGGTCATGATATTTTTCGAAATTTTTAGCTTCCTGATAAAGATAAGCAAAGTCTTTGAAATATTGTGCTCGAAAGAACATCTTATCAAAGACATTTTGAAAATGTTCAATAATCCCATTCCTCCAGGGTTCTCTTAGAGGAATAAAGAGAGGTTGTATACCTACATAAAGACAGAGACGAATAACCAGCCCAAAAGAGTGGGGGTAGTGATTACTCCCCCGCATAGATAGTTGATTATCCATCTGCTCATAGAGGGGTATACCCAAGGTCTTCCAGGAAGATACTAAGCCTTTGCTAACCGCTATCCCGTTCTGTCTACGCTCAGGATTGGTACTATTTCTACGGTCAAAGGCATCAATAATATTTACCGAATAGAATCTTCCATCTTCTTTTAGATATCGAGGACCAACTACATCTATTTGATGTAGGTAATTACTATGACTAATTACTAAAGAAGGATAATTAACTCCCTTAGGAATATATTTAGTTTTTTGATGTATTAAATCGTTTCTTCTAAGGATTTTATTAATCGTTGATATCGGAGGGGAGATTATTCCCTGTTTGTTAAGATCATAACTAATGGCTAGGGCTCCAATCTGGGAATATAATTTATTTTCTAAATGTTTTCTGGTTTCAATAACCATTTGTTCCATCATTTCATCAATCCTTTTGGGACTTTGATGGGGTTTGCGAGATTGACTTTGCGACCAATTTTCCCCCTCAAGTTTAGAACGTTTTAACCATTTGAAAAACCAGGCCTTACTTTTACCAAGGCTTCTATAAATATCTTTGGTAAATTCGCTATTTTCATATCTTTTTATAGCTTGTTCTCTTAATTCTTTCTCGTTCATACTGACCTCCTTTTTTAAGGTCAGTATAGAACGTTTTAGAGTAAGGGGTCTACGATGTCTATG
>JAHIPN010000435.1 GCA_018894595.1 bacterium | reverse complement strand
TTTGTATAAAATTGTTAGGATAATCTCGAGCATAAGGATTAATAGGATTTCCATTTATATCTAATTTTTTTTCTGCAATAATTTGAGGACCATCATCTATAGGTCTTCCCGAACCATCAAATATTCTTCCCAAAACATCCATAGAGAGAGGTAATTCTATTACCTTACCTAAAAAACGAACCTTAGTATTTGAAACATCAATTCCTGTTGATCCCTCAAATATCTGGACAACTGCCTTGTCTTCGGTGATTTCAAGCACCTGTCCTCTTCTTATTTCTCCGGAAGATAGCTCTATTTCAACTAATTCCTGATATTTTACATCAATTGTTTTTTCTACTACTATTAAAGGCCCAGCCACCTCTGATATGGTTAAATATTCTTTAATCATCTTGTTAATATATCTCCTTCCCTTTAATCGGTTGTCGAACTAATTTGGGATATTATTTCTTTTTCAATTTCACTAAATACTTTTAGGTTCTTTTCTTCTATAAATTTAGCTCTAATTATTTTTGCTTTAATTGGTAAAGCATTTAATTTTTCTATAGTCACACCCGTTTCAATTACTTTTTCAGCATTTTCGTGAAATACCATAATTAATTTTAAGATAAGAAATTGCTTTTTCGTAGAACTATATGAATCAGTACTATCAAAGGCATCTTGAAGCAGGAAATCTTCCCTAATAGATCTTGCTGTTTCTAATACTAATTTTTCATGAGTTGACAGGGCATCAACACCTACTAATCTTACAATTTCTTCTAATTCTGCTTCTTCCTGAAGTAATGCCATAGATTTATTCCGTAACTCCATATATTCTTCACCGACCTCTTTTTTATAATATTCTGTTAGTCCAGACAAATAAAGAGAATAACTTGTTAGCCAATCTATTGCGGGAAAATGCCTTTTGTAGGCTAATTTATCTTGTAAGCTCCAGAAAACTTGAACAGTACGTAAAGTATTTTGGGTAACCGGCTCGGATAAATCTCCTCCTGGTGGTGATACCGCACCGACAATACTTAATGTTGCTTCTCTATCATCACTGCCCAGACATTTTATTCTTCCGGATCTTTCGTAAAAACTTGAAATTCGAGTACCTAAATAAGCAGGAAATCCTTCTTCTCCCGGCATTTCTTCCAATCTGCCTGATATTTCACGCATTGCTTCGGCCCAACGGGAAGTAGAATCAGCAATAAGGGCAACATTGTATCCCATATCCCGATAGTATTCCGCGATAGTTATACCGGTATATACAGAGGCTTCACGAGCCGCTACCGGCATATTTGATGTATTGGCAATTAAGATAGTCCTTTCCATTAATGGTTTTCCGGAAGAGGGGTCAATTAATTCTGGAAATTCAATTAGAACATCAGTCATTTCATTACCTCTTTCGCCACAGCCGATAAAGAGAATGATTTCTGCGTTACACCATTTGGATATCTGATGTTGGACTACAGTCTTCCCACTGCCGAAGGGACCCGGTATGCATGCTGTCCCTCCTTTGGTTATGGGGAAAAACATATCTATTACCCTTTGTCCGGTAATTAACGGTTCAGTAGGGGCCAATTTTTTCTTATAGGGCCTTGGTCCTCTTACTGGCCATTTTTGCAACATTTTAATCTCGTGAATCGTATTTTCCTGATCTTTTATTAGGGCAATAATATCTGTAACCGTAAATTTACCTTTATATATTTTATCAATTTCACCCTGAATTCCGTAAGGAACCATAATTTTATGTTTAACAATACTACTTTCCTGGACAGTGCCTATAATATCACCTGATATTACTTTATCTCCCTTTTTAGAAATTGGCTCAAAATCCCATTTCTTTTTTCTATCAATGGCAAATGCTTCTGCTCCTCTGGTAATAAAATCTCCTCTAGTTGATTTTAATACATCCAGAGGTCTTTGTATGCCGTCGTAAATGGATGAGATAAGACCGGGGCCCAATTCCACGCTCAGAGGCATATCAGTAGAAAAAACAGGTTCTCCGGGACCAATTCCTGAAGTCTCCTCATAAACTTGTATAGTTGCTAAATCTTTATTTAGTTCAATTATTTCACCAATTAATTTCTGACCACTGACTTTTACTACATCGTACATTTTAGCATTTTTTAATCCTTTAGCTACTACTACCGGTCCGGCAACTTTAGTTATTTTCGCTGTTTCCATTATTCTACCTCTTTTCTAAATAATATATCTGTTCCAATAGCTTTTTCAATATTATTTCTTAATATCTTTAATCCCAAATATTTCTTTTCCGATTTACTGGGTATTATGGTTATGCTGGTAAAAGATGTTTTTTGTAATATTTCTATTTCTTCAATTATTTGACAACCTATTTCTTCGGTTATAAATATCACCGCATATTCTTCTTTTACTAATTTATTTAATATTTCTACAGATTCTTCCTTTTTGTTTACGGGAAATATAGAAAGACCCAGCAGTTTAAAACCGATTATCGTTTCTCTATTTCCCATTAAAGCAATTTTATACATAAGTATCACGTACTCTTTCTTTGATTTGATCAGGAGATAATTTATTTAACTTGCCTGATAATATTATTCTAATATTTTTTATGTCGTTCTCTTTTGCGGTAATGAATCCTACTAACGGTTCAATCCCAAAGGTAACATATTTTCCTATCTTTGAAAAATTTAGGATAAAATTATCTCTTAATTTTTCCAATTCCATTAAGGAATTATTCTTTTGAAAATAATTTATACCCAGTTCTATTGTATCTTTATAATCGGTATATACAAGTTTTTCACACCAGGAAGGTAAAGGAGAATCGTATATTTCTATTAGGTTCTCTGTTTTAAAATCACCTTCGGGAATTAAGAACTCTTTGGTAAAAGCTTTTTTCTCCCCTCTTATCTTTGCCCTGACGCAATTAATTATATTATTAAGATCTATATTTATTTTGATAAATCTTTTTAAAAAAAGTTCTTCTACTTCAATTATTTCTACTTCTCTAATTTTATTGAATATCATTATGTATCTTTCTTTATCTAAAACAAAATCTATTATCTCCGGGTTTTTATATTTACTATACTCGGAAAATGTTTTTTTAATTAGAAACTCAAAAGAATCGGGAATATCTTCATATTTTTCATCTTTAATCGCTGAATTGAGTTTTTCTACATCTATAGTACTAATTGGTGAAATCAATTCATTAGAAAATACTTTTTTTAGATATTTCGATTTTATAAGTATCTTGATATTATGAAAATCATACTTGGAAGCAAAGGTAAAATAAAGAAAATTAAAAGTAGAAACTAAAGAGATGCTTTTTATTATGTCATAAGTGCGTAATAATTCTTGATTTAATGAAACCTCAAAATTTGAAGGATTATTGAGATCAAAAGAATAATCATTTAAATCACTTTCCGTCAATATTTTTATAGCAGAAGTGATATCACTTGATTTTATCATTCTATCTAATATTTCATTATTTAATAATTCTTTTTCTAATTTCTTTATTCTTCCATTAGCAAAAGCATATTCTTCTTGATTATTAGTATCTGCGGTAAAGTGTTTAAACATTAATAACCTTTCCCCATTAAAAGCTGACAATTAATATTATTATTGTGAGCACATTAATTAAATAATATTTTGCTTATCTGCGCTTCTGATTCTTCTCTAACGTTTTTTAATAGTAATTCTAATGAAACATTTTTTCTTATCGCACCAGACCCAATAATTATTCCACCTTTTATCGGAATATAAGAATTGGATAATTTTAATTCACCCTTCTTACCCTTAGCTTTTAATTCTTTATTTATATCTTCGATAAAATCTTTAGATATTCTATTTTTATCTGAAGACCCAATAAAAATAGTTTCATCCCCTATTTCAATATTATCTAATATCAATTTTTTTATAAAGTTTTGATATTCTTTATTGCTTAATTTTAAAATGCTTTCCAGGGCATTACCGAAAACATCTTTCATAATTTTTTGTTTTTCTGATAGGATAGTTTTCTTTGCTCCTAAATTCGCCTCAGTTAATATTTTGCTCTTTTTTAAAGATGCTTCTTGGTTGATCTTGTATAATATCGTCTTTTTTATATTATCTGCTTCTTTTTTACCTTTTTCTATAATTTCTTTAGCTTTATCTTCAGCTTGTGAAATAATATTATCTGCTTGAATTTTGGCATCAGATATAATTTTTTCACTTATATCTTTAATAGTCATATAATATTCGTCCTTTTATATATTTATTCCATTGAAAAGTAACAGAGAAGCTAACAAAGAGAATACTGCATAGGTTTCTACCATAGTAACCATTACTATTGCTTTTCCAATCCCTTCCGGATTCCTTGCGGCTAAACCTATGGCAGCAGCAGCAGTTTTTCCCTGATACCACCCGGAAAAAAATCCTACTACTCCTACTGGTATACAAGCAAAAAATATTTGCCATCCTTGATCTAATGTTACCGGAATTGGTGAACCTCCAAGAATACCCGTTTTCATTAACACCCAAAATCCAACCAGTAAACCATAAATACCTTGAGTTCCTGGAAAGGCTTGTAAAAATAATACCAGACCAAATTTTTCCGGTTCTTCGGTTAATACTCCTATTCCAGCAGCTCCGGCTATCCCTACTCCGATACCGGAACCAGAACAGGCTAACCCGATAGCTATTGCAGAACCTAAGAATGCAATTACTATTCCTTGTGTAATCATATTTCCCTCCTATTTCTAATTAATATTTTGAACCTTTATATATTTAGTAATGACCTTAAAAGGTTTAAAGGGGGTCCCTCCACCTTCATAAAATTTAGTGAAATATTCTACGTACTGTAAACGAGTTGAATGGATAAATGCCCCCATGCCGCTTATCAGCATATTTAAAAAATGTCCAATAATAAAAACTAAAGCTGCTAAAATAAAACCAATAAATGGGATATCTTTAAACAACATTACAAAATTATTAACTACTACTGCCAATACTGCAGTTGATAACCCCAGGGCAAATAGACGTGAATAAGAAAGGATATCACTAAAATAACCGATAATATCGTATAAACTTAGTACTCCACCAGCAGCTTTTAGTATAATATTCTTATTTGACCTTCCCTGTGTAATAACTACAGATAACAATCCTGCCCAAATAATATATTTTGTGATAATTTTTAATCCCGCTAAAGAACCAACACTATTTGCTAATATAGATAAAAGTAATCCGGAAATTAATAACATCCATGATCCCTGGTCCATTAAGCCTGTTTTAAATTTATTTTCCTTAATATTTGCAATAAATTTAATGATAAATCCGGTGTAAATTTGAATTACTCCTAAAGATAGAGATATCAGCAAAAGAGGCATGGGATTTTTTATCGGGTCGAGTAAGGATATTGTATCAATTAAAAAAGTTTTTATAAATAAAATATTTTTTGGAAGATAATTAAGAACATCACCCATCCAGCTGCCCATAATAGTCCCCATTATAAAAGAAGATATCCCACCTAAGAAAAATAATCCAAAAAATTTCTTTGTCATTCCTTCAAATTTGAATTTTTTCAAAGCCAGGTAAGACAAAACAGCTATAATTAAGCCGTAACCGGCATCAGACAAACACATCCCAAAGAAAATAAAATAAAATGGAGCAAATAAAGGAGTGGGGTCAAATTCCGTATATTTGGGGATTCCATACAGTTCGGTTACTGATTCAAAAGGTTCTACAAATTTATTATTCTTTAAAGCTACCGGTATATCTTCAGTTTTTTCAGGATCACTAAAGACTATCTCCAATTCTTTAAATTTTTTATATAATGTATTTTTTAATTTATTCAGGTCTTTCTCTAAAATCCATCCCTCGATAATTATTACTTTTTTAGTCTGTTTGATATATTTTTCTATATCTTTTTTGCTTTTTAAGATGGATAGAT
>JAHIPN010000434.1 GCA_018894595.1 bacterium | reverse complement strand
CAGGGCAGGCTAAATAGCATAAAGGGTGAATATAAAAAGGCGATAGAGGAATATAAAAAGGCATTAGAAATAGACCCAAATTATAAACTAGCAAAGGTCAACCTCGGATTTATCTATTATATGAAAGGACCATTAAATAAAGATAGGTGTGCTTCTAATAGATATATGAAATTACCAAAAAAAATTTAACTTATCTTTTCTTAATTCTGAATTTATAGTTGATAACTGGTTTTTAATTCTTAATTCTTAATTTTTCATTCTTAATTCTTAATTTATAACCGGAGGAATGTGTAAAGATGCCAACAAGTGAGGAAAATTCATTGACACCAGAGGATATATTTAAGAGGTATATGTCAAAATGAAAGAAGGACGGGGTCGATTCAACTTAGAAGAAGACAGTAAAATTAAAAGTGGGTTAGATATGCTGAGAGAGTTAAGCTTACCCTCGGAAATAGATGGAGAAAAAGTCCTTACGTATAGTCAGGCTGCCTATGATGCCGGCAGTATTTCAAGATCGAGCTGGAAGATGGGGTTTTTATATCTAACTGCTAACAAATTAATTTTCACTCAAAGAGAAAATAGATTATTTGAGATTCCTCTCGATTTGTTGAATGAGCTCCAGATAGTTAGAAGAAATTGGGTTCCAGGCAAGAAGGTTTCTCAGCTTTGCCTGATTAAAGAATTGGAGGGGAAAAAGAATATCTTTTATCTCTCGGTAAAGGAGCCAGGAGAATGGGTAAAAACCATAGAAACAGCCAGAAAGGGGAGTTTATATGAATCTTGAAATGGAGTTGAAGGAAGCTAAAGAAAGCATTTTTGGTGAGAATGTTCCAAGTTTCTTAAAAAATGAAAAGTTACGCTTGGTAATCTTTGGTGGAAAAGGCGGGACCGGGAAGACAACATCCTCTTGCGCCACAGGGATGTATCTGGCTCGAATGTATCCCGAAAAAAAGTTTTTAGTTGCCTCCAGCGACCCGGCGCATTCATTAGGAGATTCCTTTGATTGCCCTGTAGGCAGCTCTATCATGCCTGTTAATGGAGTAGACAATCTATGGGCTATAGAGATGGATCCAGATATTTTGCTGGAAAAATTTAAGAAGAGATATAAATTGTCCATAGAGAATTTTTCCAAGATGTCTTTTTCTACTGGCCAAATTGATATAAGAGACTTTCTTGGATTTAAACTGCCTGGTATGCAGGAGATGACCATTCTCTTGGAAATAGTGAATTTACTCAAATTTGGGGTATTTAGAACCCATGAATATGATTTGGTTATCTGGGATACTGCGCCCACCGGACATACCCTTAGGTTGCTGGAATTGCCTGATAAGATCCTCAAATGGATTGAAGTTTTTGAAACATCTTTCCTTAGATATAATCGAGTTGCGACAGGAGCAGCAATGATAGGCTTTAAAATCCCCGGACGTGTGTCTCCAAAAGGGAATGTTCGCAAATTTATGGATACATTATCGAAAGAGTTAAAGGAAGCAAGAACAATTCTTAAAGATGAAGAAAAATGTGAATTTAATCCCGTTACTATTCCAGAGGAATTAAGTATAGCAGAAACAGGAAGACTTCTTACTGCTCTAAGAGAAGAAGGTATTCCTGTACGTAATATCATTGTGAACCGGGTTCAAAATGAGAAAATATGTGCCTTTTGTTCCACCAGAGGAAAGGGACAGGAAAACTATCTTAAAAAGGTTGATGAAAAGTTTAATTCATGCAATATTGTCAGGCTCCCGGTATTTTCAAATGAAGTACGGGGAAAAGAAAGGCTATTGAATTTTGGTGAATTTTTATCCGGGAATGGTACTCAATATTTACCACCATCTGTATCATTGTCCTTAAGAGGTGAAGATAATTTTAAGCCGGGTATGTTATCAGAAGTTTTAAATAAGGATTTACAGTTTGTTATCTTTGGCGGTAAAGGCGGGGTAGGAAAGACTACAATCTCTGCATCCTCGGCATTATCTCTTGCTAAACACAACTCGGGCAAAAAAATATTAGTTTTCTCTACTGACCCGGCACATTCCCTGGCTGATAGCTTTGCTACTCCTATAGGAAACACAGTAACTCCTATGAAAACTGAGGGCAATCTTTACGCTTTGGAAATAGATGGTGCAGCTTTATATCAGGATTTTAGAAAGGAATATAAGTCAAACATTGGAGATGCCTTTAAAAAATGGCAGAACAGTTATCTTGCTGATGGCAGAAAATGGAAATTAGATTTTGACGAAAAAGTTATGATTGAATTTGTCGATACTTATCCGCCAGGAATGGAAGAGGTATTAGCTTTGGAAGAGATTATGGGATTTATTGAAAAAGGAGATTTCGATATATTTATTTTTGATACCGCACCCACCGGTCATTTGATTGAACTTCTAAAATTTCCAGAGTCAGTCAGAGAATGGCTGAGAGTCACTTATAGGGCGATGCTAAAATATCATCGGGAAGTTCCTGTTGAT
>JAHIPN010000433.1 GCA_018894595.1 bacterium | reverse complement strand
CCGGGAAAAATGTTGGGGCAGCGAAACTTGCCGATGCTTTAAAGGTTGAGAAAGCAAAGAATCCGGAAGGCACAATTATAGTAACAGCAGGAGATAGCTATCAAGGGAGTGCGATGTCCAATCTTTTGTATGGTGAACCGGTTTCTGCTGTTTTTAAAGAAATAGGCATAGAACTATCGGCAGTCGGCAACCATGAATTTGACTGGGGAATTGATAGGATTACTAAATGGGCAGAAGACGGTGGATTAACTTTTGTTTGTGCTAATATATATGATAAACGGACTAACGAACCAGTAGGATGGGCAAAACCTTATGTAATTCTCGATAAAGCTGGGGTTAAAGTAGGATTTGTAGGTTTGGCTACTCCGGAAACTACCTACAAGGCACTTAAAGCAAATGTAGAAAATTATGATTTCAAAGACCCGGTAGCAACTCTTGTTAACTGGGTGCCAAAAGTAAAAGATGCAGGAGCAGATATTATTATCGTCTTAACTCATCTTGGTTCATTTCAGGATAAAGAAGGGAAAATTACCGGCGAAGCTGCAGATTTATTTCAGGTAGAAGGAGTCGATGGAGTAATATCGGCTCATACCCATCAAAGGATCAGTGGTCTGGTTGATGGTAAACCCCTGGTACAAGCTTACTATAACGGCCGAACAATTGCCAAAATGACTTTTGTTTTTGATGAGAATAATAAGCTGGTAAGTGCAGAACCATCCTTGGATAATCTCTTTGAAAGAGCAGACACTCTTAAAGATGATGCGAATACACTGGCAATTTATACGAAATACGAAGAAGAATTAGGCCCTGTTTTAGGAAAGGTATTGGGTAAAACTACAGTAGAATTAGACCATGATAGATATGCGGGACCATCTTTATTAGGTGAATGGTCCTGTGAGGTAATGAGAGAAAAAGTTGGAGTACAGATTGCTATGACCAATGGCGGAGGACTCAGAGTTCCTATTCCAGCAGGAGAAATTACTGCAGGAATACTATATGAAGTGATGCCTTTTGATAATACCCTATATACTATGAAGTTATCTGGCGCAGATGTAAAGGCTAATATCGAACATGGCATAATGAATGAAGATATTGGTTGGATTCAGATATCAGGTGTAATGGTTACTTATAACAAAGAGGCAGAAGCAGGCAACAGAATTACCAGTATGGTTTTAGAAGATGGCACTCCTGTTGAAATGGATAAATATTATACTGTAGTAACCAATGACTTTATGTTTACCGGTGGGGATAATTACAACTTTAAGAATGCTCAAGATGGATTGGATACCTTCATTCCTATAAGGGATGCTCTGATGGATGCAGTAGAAAAAGCAGGAATTATATCACCAGTAAAACAAAATTGGTTATCTGAAGCAATAACTGGTAAAATTTATGTGGCAGATTGGTTATCTGAAGCAATAACTGGTAAAATTTATGTGGTAGAAGCTGGTGATTCATTATGGAAGATTGCCCAAAAATTTGGAACAACTGTAGAAAAGATTGTCGCTTGTAACGATTTTGCTGATCCGAATCTACTCAGATGTGGCCAGGAGATACTTATCCCTACAGATTAATAAATTAAAAAGTGAAAAGAGGATGGTGTTATCAATATACCATCCTCTTTTTTGTTACTATTTTGTTGAATTATTGGGGTATTGAGACCCCAAGCCACTAAATAGCATTATTATTTTATGGTAATTAACCAGGAAGTTTTTCGCTGATGTTGGCTGTTCTTATCCTCGGCAGTAATATTTACAATGTAAGATTTTTTAATTAGAGGTTTTAAAGAATTAGGGGTAAAAGAAATTTCTCGATTTTCTGAATTAAAATCGAATTTTACTTTTGCCCCTCCCAATTTCATAGATAGAGTATCTGCATCATAATTATCACCCTCTAAAATTGCCCCTATCTTAACAAGTTGGTTGCTTTCTATTACGCCGTCATAAGGGAAGATTTGGGAAGTATTAAGAGGGCGTTGATTTAATATCCGGATAAAAGAATTAAATGAACTTTGGCCAAAAATTATTTGTCGGTTCAGGGAAGAGGGGTCGACGGCAAGAGTATTATTCATACTGTTGGCATTTAGAATCCCCTCATAACCTGCTTGGATAGCTAAATCTTTAATTGTAGAACTGTAGGCACCGTAAGGGTAGGCAAAAAACTTTACTTTAACCTGAATTTTACTTTCCAAAATCTCTTTGGATAAAAAGATTTCCTTTCTAATGCGAGTTAAATAAGTCTCATAATTTTCATTTTTCTTATATTTCAAGAGATTGCAATGACTTAGGGTATGGGAACCAATTTCAATATTATTTTTGGTCATCTCTCTAATCTCTTCCCAGGTTAAACTACCATTATTTTTTTCGATAAAGTTGGTATATATAAAGAGAGTTGCCGGGAAGTTATATTTTTTTAATATAGGATAGGCTAAGGTGTAAGTAGATTTAAAACCATCATCGATGGTGATTACGATTGGTTTTTGCGGAAGTTGACCAGTTCTTAGTCCTTTAAGCAATTCGGAAAGAGAAATTACGGAATAATTATGAGTAGCTAAATAATCTATTTGTTTTTCAAATTCTACAATATTCATATCATAACTCTTACTCTCATCTTTGGTAAAATTATGATAAGTCAAAATAGGGATAACAGTTTCCTCAGCATATGCAGTATTACTTGTGTTTAAAGAAATGTTTTGATAAAAAATTGCAAATGTTAAAATCAATAGAACTATAAGTAGTCTGAAAATAAATGATAATTTATTTTTTTTAATAGGAAGGGCATGTAAGTTTTCTTGATTTAAAAACATATTGTATCCTTAGAGTATAAATTTTCAGTGTGTAGTTATTATTATAGCATACTATATTTGAAATATTTGTTAATATATAGATGGCAGAAACAGGGTGGAGGTTATTTAATAAGCTCCTCTAAGATAGGGGATATTTCTTTTAAGTCTTTGACTACAAAGTCTGCTTTATCCTTATCAGCATCATCTCCGGAAAATTTATTTATCCAGATGGTAGTCATCCCCATATTTTTCCCGCCCACAATATCTTTTTTATAAGAATCACCGATAATAATTGATTCCTTTCCCTGACAACCTGCTTTATTTATGGCAACCTGGAAGATTTCGGCTTTAGGTTTATAAGACTGTACTTCTTCCGAAGTAGTGATAGAGTCAAACATTTCGTTAATTCCGAAAACTTTAAATTGAAAATCTTGAAAATCATTATCGATATCACTGATAATCCCCATATGAAGATTAGTTTTCTTTAATTTCCGAAGAATTTGTAAGGTTTCAGGAAATAATTTTATATATTTTTTATGATTTTCAAGGAATGACTTGCTAAACCACTGAAAATCCTCTTTCGAAGGTTGGATATTATATTCTGCAAGAGCCCCCTTAAAAGCTTTTTTGGTAGATTCCCGAAGGGGGGTGAAGGATTTATCTTCCGGGTCGGTATCCAGCAAAGTCATTTCCTTGGTAAATAGATAAGAATTATATTTAGTGACCATATCTTCCGGGGAGGTAGGAAGGTTGTATTTTTGAATAACCTCTTTCATCATATGTAAATGAGCGACATTGTCACTTTCGGCACACATCAATGTCCCTCCAAAATCAAAAAATATGGCTTTGTATTTTTTTACTTCATTATTATTTCCTTTTTGCATCTTATCCCCCTTGATTTATATATTCAATTACTCTCTTTTTTAAAGAGAAAAGATAATAAAAATTCTGTATATATTTTGAGATTTTTTTGTAGGGGTCGGATTTATCCGACCCGAAAAACGAGATTGCCGCACACAATACGCTCGCACTGACAGCGGACATGT
>JAHIPN010000432.1 GCA_018894595.1 bacterium | reverse complement strand
GGAAGTATGTCGGCAGCTTTTGGAGGAGTAACCACTTTTATAGATTACGCTGAACAGCAAAAAGGTCATTCAATAATTGAAGCTTTTATTAATAGACAGGAAGAGGCTAAGGGAAATGCGGTAATCGATTATTCCCTTCATCAATCGGTTTGTTCTTTATATCATAGCATAAAGGAAGATTTAGAAGAGCTAAAAGATAGGGGCGCAAGTAGTTTAAAGTTATTTACTACTTACAAAGAAGACGGGTCTATGCTCGATAAGGAAAATTGGCCTGAGTTATTAAAGGTGAGCAGGGATTTAAAATTATTAGTTACTGTTCATGCCGAAGATGACGAAATGATAGATCAAATTAAAATTAAGTATAAAGATAAAGAAAAACTTCCTCCTTATTTTCATCCTCTTTTACGCCCTCCGGAGGTTGAGTATAGTGCAATTAAAGAAATAGGAGACATGGCTAAATTATTAGATATGCCGATTTATATCGCCCACTTATCTTCAAAAAAAGGCTATAGAGCCTTAAAGGAGATTAAGAAAAGCGGGGGGAAAATATTCGCTGAAACTACACCCCATTATTTATTATTAACTGAGGATTTGCTTAAAAAAGAGGATGCCCAGAAATATTTTATGACTCCTCCATTAAGGGATAAAGAGGATAATGAAGCTTTGTGGGAGGCACTTAAAGATAAATATATTTCAGTTATAGACACTGATCACTGTTCCTATACAACTGAACAAAAATTCCTTTCTAGTAATTGTTTGGATATTTTGTCTGGTATTCCTGGTTCAGAAACACTATTACCGTTAGTCTATAGTTACGGGGTAGGAAGAGGTTATTTTGATGTAAAGAATATGGCAAATTTATTATCTACTAATCCAGCTAAAATATTTGGACTTTATCCGGAAAAAGGTAGTTTAGAAGTAGGAACCGATGCTGATTTAGTTATTTTTGATCCCAAAAAGGAAATTATTATTTCTAATTCTCAACAACACACCGCTGCTGGTTATACGCCATTTGACGGCTTTAAGGTAAAAGGATATCCGATAACAACTATTTTAAGGGGTAAAATCATCGTGAATGATAATAGATTTTATGGAGAAAGGGGCGGAGGAAAGTTTTTAAAAGGGAAAGAATCGGTTTTGTATTAGGAGGCACTGATTATCGTTATGTATAAAATTATTAATAAATCGGTTAAAAGAATAGATGCTTATGAAAAAGTTACAGGCAAAGCGAAATATGGCGCAGATTTAAATTTTACACATCAGCTGTATGCAAAAGCAGTATACAGCAAATATCCCCATGCAAAAATAATAAAAATAGATACCAAAGAAGCAGAAAGATTGGAAGGAGTAGTAGCAGTTATTACTGCAGAGGATGTACCGGGAAACAATATTATGTTTGGTAAATTTCCGGTATTGGCGAAAGATGAAGTTAAATATATTGGTGATGGAGTAGCGGTAGTTGCGGCAGAAAGCCGAGAAATTTCTGAAAAAGCAGTTAAATTAATAAAAGTAGAATACCAGAAATTAGCCGGCGTTTTTAATATTGAAGAAGCTATTGAGGAAAATACTGGAAAAGTACATTCAGAAATAGAGGATAATTTAATAGAACATTCTCATCATCTTTTGCGGTCAGGTGATGTAGAAAAGGGCTTTAAAGGAGCAGATGTTATTTTAAAAAGAACTTATCAGACTCAATTTGTAGATCAGGCTTATATTGAACCAGAAGCTATTCTTGCTATACCTGATCCATATAAAATAGGTATTGAAATTCAAGGTTCTATCCAGAATCCTTATTCAATAAGAGCAAATGTAGCAACTGTTTTGGGTCTTAAAATAAATCAAGTTAGAATAATTCAAAGTACTATCGGAGGTAGCTTTGGCGGGAAAGATGAATCAGTTATGTTGATGGCAGCTCGTAGTGCTGTTATTGCTATAAAAACTGGCCGCCCGGTAAAAATGGTTTTAACTCGAGAAGAAAGCTTTTTAGAAAGTTCAAAACGCCATCCCTTTAAAGCTG
>JAHIPN010000431.1 GCA_018894595.1 bacterium | reverse complement strand
TCCTCCTATTCCTCAGGGTAATCCCTTTTTAGAAAAAAAATTAATAGAAGCATGTTTGGAGATAGCAAAAAAGAGACTTGTTTTAGGGATGCAGGATTTAGGAGCAGCTGGATTAGTAAGTTCTACCTGTGAAATGGCCAGCAAGGGAAATCGTGGAATAGAATTAGATCTTTCCCTGGTTCCCAGAAAAGAAGAAGACATTACTCCAAGGGAGATTATGCTCTCTGAAACGCAGGAAAGGATGCTATTAATTGCTAAAAAAGATAGCGAGGATGAAATAGGAAAGATATTTAATAAGTGGGGTATAGAATATACAATAATAGGAAAAGTAACTTCTGATGGTGTTTTGCGTCTAAAAGATGGAGAAAAAATAGTCGGGGAAGTGCCAGCAAAATCTTTAGCAGAAAATATTCCAATCCGTTATTATCAGGGAAAAATTCCCGGTAAACTCAAAGAGATACAAAAGTTAGATTTAAAAAAAATCACCCAGCCGGAAGATTTAAATCACGCATTATTAAAAATATTAGCATCTCCCAATATTTGCAGTAAAGAATGGATTTATAAAGACAATAAAAAAATAAGTGCTGAAGGTACTGAGGTTTTATTATTTCCGGGAGACGATGCGGGCGTATTAAAGATAAAAGGAAGCAAAAGAGGAATTGCTTTTACTACAGACGGCAACGGAAGATACTGTTATCTTGATCCTTTTGTGGGAGGAGAAATTACAGTTGCTGAAGCAGCACGTAATCTTTCCTGTAAAGGTGCTTTACCAATGGCAGTAACCGATAATCTTAATTTTGGAAATCCGGAAAAAGAAGAGATATTCTGGCAGCTGGAAGAATCGGTCAAGGGAATTAGTGAAGCCTGCGAGGCATTGGGAGTCCCGGTAATTAGCGGTAACGTTAGTTTAAATAATGAAAGCAATGGGGAAGCCATTTACCCTACTCCCATAATTGGTATGGCTGGAATTATTGAAGATTGCGATCAGCTTTGCACCATATCATTTAAGAATGACGGTGACTTAATTGCTCTTATAGGAGAGAACAAAGAAGAAATAGGTGGCAGTGAGTATTTAAAGGTTTTCCATGCTTTAGAGAAAGGTTTGCCTCCTCAAATTGATTTGAGCTTAGAAAAATCAGTACAGGATGCCTGCAGGGAAAGTATTCAAGCCGGAATTATATCTTCTGCTCATGATTGTGCTGATGGAGGATTAGCTGTAACCTTAGCTGAATGTTGTATTACAGGAAAGAAGGGAGCAAAAGTAAAAATAAATAATACCAATATTAGAAACGATGCTCTGCTTTTTGGTGAGACCCAATCCCGAATTGTAGTTTCCCTTCCTGTAAAGAACTTAGATTCCTTAAAAGGAATTGTTAATAAATATGAAGCTCCAATTCAGATATTGGGGAAAGTTGAAGGAAATAGTTTGAAGATTGATAATCTGATTGATATAGAAGTGGAGCAACTTAAAAAAGCTTGGGAGAGGGATATAGATTAATGCATGAGGAATGTGGAGTTTTTGGAATTTTTAATAAAGAAAATATATCTATAGATGTGGCTAAATTGACTTATTTTAGCCTTTATGCCCTTCAACATCGGGGACAGGAGAGTGCGGGGATTGCAGTATCTGATGGAAAAAAGCTCTTAATCTATAAAGATTTAGGGTTAGTATCTGAAGTATTTAACGAAGAAAAACTAAAGACCTTGCAAGGGAATTGTGCTATCGGTCATGTAAGATATTCTACAACCGGTGCTAATATTTGGGAAAATAGTCAACCTCTTTTAAAAAATTATAAGGGAGGGACTTTCTCTTTAGCTCATAATGGTAATTTAGTAAATCAGGCAGAATTAAAGGAAAAATTAAAAGAAAAAGACGTTCAAATTTATTCCTCAACAGATAGTGAAATAATATGTAATTTAATAAAAACAACTCCGGAAGAGAGTATTGAAAAAAATATTGAAATTGTAGCTGCTCAATTAAGGGGGGCCTTTTCTTTAGTGATAATGACTGAAGATAAATTAATCGGCTTAAAAGATCCTTTTGGTTTTCATCCCCTTGCCCTGGGGAAATTAGGAGATTCTTATGTTTTTGCTTCCGAAACCTGCGCCTTTAATCTCATTGGTGCCGAATTTATCCGGGAAGTGGAACCAGGAGAGATGGTAGTAATTGATAAAGAAGGAATGAGATCAATCAAAGTTTTACCTGATAGCAGGAAAGCTCTTTGTGTTTTTGAATTTGTTTATTTTGCCCGCCCGGATAGTAGTATATGCGGAGAAAATGTAGCTTTAAGCCGGCAAAAAATGGGTCGAAGATTAGCCCGGGAATATCCGGTGCAAGCAGATATAGTAGTTCCCGTACCGGACTCAGGAATCTCTGCAGCTATCGGTTATGCGGCCCAATCAGGTATCCCTTATGAAGAAGGTTTGATTAAGAACCGTTATATCGGAAGAACTTTTATCCAGCCTGAACAATTAATTCGAGATTTTGGTGTAAAAATAAAACTTTCTCCCATTAAAGAAATATTAAAAGATAAAAGAGTGATATTAATAGATGATTCTATTGTCCGGGGGACTACCAGCCGAAAGATTGTAAATTTAGTAAGGGAAGCAGGAGCCCGCGAGGTTCATGTTCGGATAAGTTCACCGCCTATTTATTTCTCCTGTTTTTACGGGATAGATACACCAAATAGAGAACATTTACGGGCTTCAAACCATAACATTGAAGAGACAAAAAAATGGATAGAAGCAGATAGTTTGGGTTATTTAAGTATAGAAGGGTTATGCAGCGTTTTTGATAAAATCCCTGCTGATGATTTTTGTCTGGCTTGTTTTAACGGGAAATATCCAATATAAAAACTCGTATCTAGTATCTCGTGAATCGTATCTTGTAAATTAATGGATAGGTAGGTAAATATGTAGGGGCAGACCTTGTGTCTGCCCGAAACAAATCGTAGTTTAGCGTAGAGCGTAGAGTAAAAAAGAGTTAATGATAATATGTAGGGGCACGATGCATCGTGCCCAGCGTAGGACAGGCGTCTCGCCTGTCTATCAGTCTAGAAAAAAGAAAAGGAACTAATCAAATGACAAAATCTTATAAAGATGCTGGTGTGGATATCAGCTTAGCTGATAATATAGTTAAAAAAATAAAACCATTAATCAGTAAAACATCTATCCCCGGAGTATTAAGTGGTATAGGAGGATTTGGCGGATTATTTTCCTTGGCCGGGCAGAAGTATAAAGAGCCGGTATTGGTTTCCAGCACTGACGGAGTGGGGACTAAATTAAAGATCGCCTTTGCTCTAAATAAACATAATACTGTGGGGATAGATTTAGTGGCAATGTCGGTGAATGATATCATTACCTGTGGGGCAAAACCTTTATTTTTTTTGGATTATATCTCCATTGGTAAACTATCAAAAAAAGTAGTTGTTGAGCTAATAAAAGGAATTACTGAAGGGTGTAAAATGGCAGGCTGTGCTTTATTGGGCGGGGAGACTGCAGAGATGCCCGGATTCTATCCGGAAGGTGAATATGATTTAGCCGGTTTTGCGGTAGGAATTGTAGAAAAGAGTAAAATAATAGACGGCGGAGAGATTAGAGAAGGAGACTTAGTTATTGGATTAGCCTCTAATGGACTACATAGCAACGGTTTTTCTTTGGTCAGGAAAGTTTTGCTGGAAAATAAAAAATATGAACTTGATGAGAAATTAACTGTCTTAAAAAGAACTTTGGGAGAAGAATTGCTTCAGCCCACCAGGATTTATGTAAAGCCAATTTTATATCTACTCGAGAAGTATAAAGTTTTAGGAATAGCTCATATTACAGGAGGAGGACTATTGGAAAATATTCCTCGTATTTTACCCGAAGGAGTTTCAGTCCAGATAAATCAAAAAAGCTGGTCCAACCCCCCTATCTTTCCTTTAATTCAAAAAGAAGGGGAAATTTCTGATGAGGAAATGTATCGTACCTTTAATATGGGTATTGGGATGGTATTAATTGTTCCCCAAAATGACGCTTCAAAAGTGATTAACGAACTTAAAATGATAAGATATGATTCTTACATCATTGGCAAAGTTATAAAAGGGGATAAACAGATAATTATTGAATAATGACAAATCTGGTGCCTGGCACAAAACTTGTCATTAAGGAGAAAGTTATGATTAATATCGGAGTGTTGGCCTCAGGCAGAGGGACAAATTTACAGGCCATAATTGAGGCTATCGAAGAAGGTAAAATTGAGGGAGAAATTAAAGTTGTAATTAGCGATAATCCAGATGCTTATGCCCTCAAGAGAGCCAAACAAAATAATATTGAAACCCAGTATATTAACTTTAAAAAATTTAAAAAAAGAGAAGATTACAATAAAGAGATAATCAAAACTTTAAAAGAGAAAAAGATTGACCTGGTAGTTCTGGCTGGATATATGAGAATTTTGAGCCCTTATTTTATCAAAACTTACAAGAATAGGATAATAAATATTCATCCTGCCTTACTCCCTTCTTTTTCTGGACTACATGCCCAAAGGCAAGCCGTAAAATACGGAGTAAAAGTTTCTGGTTGTACGGTCCATTTTGTTGATGAGGGGGTAGATTCAGGCCCTATTATTTTGCAAAGGGCAGTAGAAGTAAAAGATGATGATACCGAAGAATCTTTAGCAGAAAGAATTTTAAAAGAGGAACATCAAATTTATCCCCGGGCAATTCAATTATTTTGCCAGGGTAGATTGGTTATCAAGGGGAGAAAAGTCTTCATTAAATAATCATAATTTCTATAAAAGAGGTAAATTAAAGATGAAAGTATTGGTCATAGGCAGCGGAGGAAGAGAACATGCTCTAGTGTGGAAAATTAATCAAAGTCCGAAAGTTTCTCAAGTTTATTGCGCACCGGGCAATGCAGGGATTTCTAAGTTGGCCCAATGTATAAATATTGATGCAGACAGTATTGAAAAATTAGTTGATTTTGCCCAAGAAGAAAAAATTGATTTGACTGTAGTTGGACCAGAATTAGCTTTATCGAAAGGAATAGTAAATGAGTTTAGCAGGAAGGATTTACGGATATTTGGTCCGAGCCGAGAGGCTGCCGATATTGAATCAAGTAAAGTCTTTTCCAAGCATTTAATGAAAAAGTATAATATCCCTACAGCTAATTACGAGGTTTTTGGGAATAGTAAAGAGGCATTCGATTATATAAAACAACAGACTTTTCCTTTGGTAATAAAGGCAGATGGATTGGCAGCCGGCAAGGGAGTATTTATTGTAGAAAATATGGTTCAAGCGAGAGACGCTTTAGATGCCTTAATGGAGGAAAAGAAATTTGGAGAGGCAGGCAGGCAGGTAATAATAGAGGAATTTTTAGAGGGAGAAGAGGTATCGATTTTAGCATTTTGTGATGGGAAGACTGTTGTGCCCATGGTTTCCTCCCAGGACCACAAAAAGATATTTGATAATGACCAGGGGCCTAATACTGGTGGGATGGGGGCTTATTCTCCGGTTCCCTTCTATCCTGATGAGTTTGAAAAGAGAGTTTTAGAAGAGATTTTAAAACCTACCCTAAAGGGTTTACAGAGTGAGAGAAGAGAGTATAAAGGAGTACTTTATGCCGGGTTGATATTAACTAAAGAAGGCCCTAAAGTCTTAGAATTCAATGCCCGCTTTGGCGATCCGGAAACTCAAGTTGTATTGCCAAGATTAAAAACAGATTTAGTAGATATACTAAATGCAGTAATTGATGGGTCTCTTCATAAAATAAATATCGAATGGGAAGATAATGCCGCGGTATGTGTGGTGGTCGCTTCCGGTGGATACCCGGGCAAATATCAGAAAGGCAAAGTTATTAGCGGTTTGGAAAGATTGGAAAATATGAAAGGTATTATAGTCTTTCATGCCGGCACCAAATTTCAAGATGGGAAAATTATTACTTCAGGAGGAAGAGTCCTGGGGATAACT
>JAHIPN010000430.1 GCA_018894595.1 bacterium | reverse complement strand
CAAGCCCGCCAGCTTGCTGAAAATAAGTAAACTGAGTTATTTCTAACCCATCTAACCAAACTTCCCAGCCTAATCCCCAGGCACCCAGGGTAGGGGCTTCCCAATCACCTTCAATAAATCTTATATCATGCTCTTTTCTTGATATCCCCAAACTTTCTAAACTTTTAAAATAAATCTCCTGCACATTTTCAGGAGAAGGTTTTAATACAACCTGGAGTTGATAATGCTGTTGTACTCTATTAGGATTTTCTCCATAACGTCCATCGGCAGGCCTACGAGATGGTTCGACATAAGCTACTTTCCATGGTTCGGGGCCTAATACCCTTAAAAAAGTAGTTGGGTTCATTGTTCCTGCCCCTTTTTCCGTATCATAAGGTTGCTGAATAATACAACCCTGTTCCCCCCAAAATTTCTGTAAATTAAAAATTATCTCTTGAAAATCCATATTAGCATCTCTTTCCCTTAATTATAAATAAAATTCCCTCTCAGGAGATTTCTTGAAAACCAATTATCTGTTAGAGAGAGGGATTGTATTTTCTTTGTTAATATATCAAAATCGGCCTTAATTGTCAACGACTTATTCGTATTGCGTTAAGAAAAGGAGCCAGAAACCAGGAATCCGATGTAGGGGCACGATGCATCGTGCCCAGGGTAAACGAAAATAATATAAAGACAGAGAGGGCACAATTCATTGTGCCCCTACAAATTGGGAAATATTGATTTCCATTACCTGTTTTCACGAGGGCAGGCCCGCTTGTCTTTGAATTAAGGTAGGGGTTCGATTTATTAGAAAAAGTTTTTAATTTTTATTTCATAAGCGTTTGGTTTATAAAATCCGTATTAATAAATAAACATAAAAACTTATTCAAATAAATATGAATGCAATACGCAATACTAGATACTATCTTATTCTGGCTCCTGGCTCCTGAATTCTGTCTTCTTCTTTCCTTACTATAAGCTAAACGCTATACGCTCCACGCTAATTCTCTAACCAGTCAGTTAAAGAGTTTTCAAAAATCTATCCGTCTTAAAGCTTTTCTCTGAATGATAAGCTATATATAAATCAGTTATTTTCTCTAATTCTTTCATCTTTTTACCAGGAATGGTAGCGTTGGATATAGTAGATAAAGGTGTAATTAGTATTTTTCTTACTAATTTTGCAAAATAAAAAGAAACTTCAATGCACTCTTCTTTATCTTTAGTTATACAATTATTACAGACCAACCCACCTTCCCTTGTATTAAAAAAATGCATCTCTTTTTGGTCTTCTACACTTTTATTGCATCTACAACAAAGATTAAGAGATGGTCTATACCCTAAAATTGACATAGCTTGCCATTTAAAAGATAAGTTCAGCAATTTCGGATCATTAGATTCCCTCAAATAATGTAAAACTTCTTTTAATAAATTAAATAGACCAATGTTTATTTCCCCATCCTCGGTCAATTTATTAACTATTTCTACACAATTGGCGGCAAAAGCAAATTTAATAACTTCTTTGCTCGTTGAGAAAAAAGACTCTAATATTTCGGTTTGACTGACAATATCAATATTTCTACCCTTGTAAATCAAAAAAATAGAGTGAGTTAATATTTCCAAACTGCTTCCGAATTTACTTTTTGTCTTTCGGACTCCTTTACCAATGGCCGTAATCTTACCGTAATCTTTGGTGAATATAGTAACAATTTTATCAGCTTCTTCATATTCCATGCTTTTTAAGACTATACCTTCTGTTTTATACAACATACTATAAGATAATCTCCACTATAAAAGATCGTTTTTACCAAATGCTTCAGGAAGCAATTCTTTTATTTTTTTAATCTTAACATCTCCCTTTAAATTCGCCATAATCAGGGGGACATCTTCACCAAATTCTGATATTACCTGCCGGCAGGCGCCACAGGGAGAACAGGGTTTATCTGTATCACCAATAACGGCGATAGCTTCAAATTTAGTTAAGCCCTCTGAAATAGCTTTAAAAATAGCTACTCTTTCTGCGCATACGGTCAAACCAAAAGATGCGTTCTCAATATTGCATCCGGTAAATATTCTGCCATCAACGCAGAGAACAGCAGCTCCCACCTGGAATTTAGAATAGGGAGTATAGGCCCTTTTTCTGGCCTTTTCTGCTTCTTCAATTAATCTTTTATATTCTTCTTTCACAGTATTTTCACCTTCTTTTCTTGGGGTCAGGTCTTCACATTTGACATAATTTAATTTTATTTTCGTTATGTCAAATGTGAAGACCTGACCCCACATGGTTATTTTTTAATTATAGACCCCACATGGTTATTTAAACCACACTTTTGTTTCCTCTGGCACCAAATGAATCCAAATATTTCCCTGGTTTAAGTTTATAACATTCCCCTGTCTATCATAATATATAGTCGGGTGGTCTTTAGACTTTTTGACCCACTTCGTTAAATAATAATTCCCTCCGTAAAATATCTTGGTTATACCTTCTCCGATAACCTCTACTTCCAGCCTTCCATCTTTATCGGCGATAATCTTTTCAACCGGAACATACTGGATTATGATATTGGAAGCAGTTATAGGTTCGAGGGTTTTGCTATCCTGATGGGGCTTAGAATTAATGTACCTAAAATATGTATTAGTATCTTCTTTATACTCGTAAGATATAGTATATTTTTGGTTATAATTGACAGAAATTTTAGTGATATCTCCCCCTAATAAATTGAGTGTTCTCAGGTTGAGTAAATGGTTATCTAAATTTACCTTTTCCTGAAAACCCAATTTCCTACTCTTCTCTCTTATATTTTGGGTTTTAGTAAAAAGATTTATCCATCCTCCAATATTTTCATCCCGCCAATAAGGGGAAGGATAAAGTATCTGGTCTAAATTAACCATCCTTTCGTTCTTTAAGCTTTGCCCTCCACAGTGAGCAAAGATGGCAGACCACTCTACAGCTAATCTGGAAAAATAATACCTGCTGCTTCTGACCGGTCCTACTATGACCTCATCACTATTATTAAATATAGCCATCAAT
>JAHIPN010000429.1 GCA_018894595.1 bacterium | reverse complement strand
TCCGTGGTAAATTACGTATATGTTTTACGGATAAAATAAGCTGTCGAAGGCAATTTGGGGAAACCTTTAATTTTCCTTTTGTTCGCTATTGGGCGATGTACTGTCCGAAGTTTCATGCTCATCATACAACCACTTTCTCAACATCTCTGCCTTGTCTATCCTGCCCAACTTCAGATATGCCTGATACTCATACTCCAGAGAAAGTACAGGCACTTTCATTCCCTCAACCTCTACAACCCGCTTATGATACTCTAACCTTACAGGGTTCTCCCAGCTTCCATCTTTATTCCGCTTCTGAATGTCCCCCATAATCTCTACCTTGATTCCGTCGATCATCAATTCACCAAAGTGTGAGCGAATCCTTTCTGCAGAAGATAAAGCGACTTTTTTGGTTACAAACTCGGAAAAGTGGCGCTCGATCTCATAGGCTCCCCTCTTGTCAGTTTGAATGTCAATATCATTGGGTTCTACGGGCACACCTTGAAGTGCAAAACCAAGACTACCAGTAACCACCCAGTTCACACAGGTGTTATTCAGCCGGGCATTTATCTTGCGAAGAACCTTAAGATAATCTGGGTTAAGCATTGTCTCCTCCATAATTTTCTTTCTTTAAAAATAAAATTAATTCTTCTTTATTTAATCTTGATAATTTCAATAATTCATCAAACGGATCACCTTTCAAATTAAAATACTTTGCAAATGCAGGTTCTGTCTTTAACCCTAATTTCTTTAGTTTTATGATTTGCTTTCTTGTATTCTCTCCACTGATTTCCTACAACTTTTTCTCAACTATCATATGTCGATAACCATTTTGTTCAATAACTGGTTTTGGCTGCCCAAATATTTTAATAAGAAAATTACTATAACCAAAATATGATATAGAAGTTAGTAAACCTTAATTAACTAATTACAAATAATGTGACAAAGGCTATGTCCCGTAGGGCAAGGACTATAGTTCTCAGTACAAATACTCTGGCAAAATTTTACGACAATTGGGTAATTATCATTCTTTTCTTGAAATTATAAATACACGTCCCTCTTTCTCTGGCTCTTCTATTGATGTCAATAAATCATTTGATCGAGCAAAATAAATATCTTTCCACCCTATATCAAGCAACATATCTTTTACTCTATCCATATCATAGGCTGTATTATAAACTACTTCATCAAATCTCTGATATAAACCCTCTCCATTATTAATAAATCCTGATATCTTTGTTAGAGCTCTACTATTCTCTTTATCAAATATGCCTATATTAATAATGATAATTTCATCACTTTCATTTATTGATATACTATTCCAGCGTTGTAACCCTAATCGCGTATTTAAATCAAAAACAAAATAGCCCCCATCTATTAGCACATTTAAAACTGATTTAAAACAACTATACAAAGATTCTTCACCATCCAAATGGTTAAGCGCATCAAAAGTTGAAACTACTAGTCCAAATTTCTCTTCCAGGCTAAAACTTACGGCATCACCCTTAATAAACTTTAAATAAAAATCTAATATACGAGGTGCTAATTGTTTAGCAAAAGTTACCCATTTTTCGTTATAAAGCTTTGCAAATAGATCTCCATAAGCCTGACTTATATAAATCACCTCCAAAACCCGAATATTACTTAACGTTAGGCATCTTCGACGTCATTTTTTTTATTCTAATAATAACTCTAGTTCAATCTCATCTTTTAAAGGTATTCCATCAATCCCTGTAAACGGAATCTCTGGTTTTAGCTTTCTTGATTGTTCCAGGGCATTTCTATAAATAGCCACCAGCGAATAACCTCTCAGTTGATAAAAACGTATAGCAGTTAAATTGTCATTTGTTGTTATTAGCCAAAGACGTTTACATCCTTTATATACTGCAATTTCTTTTACATACCTAATCAAAGTTGATCCAATACCTTTCTTTTCAATAAAACTTTCCAAAACAACAATTTCGCATTGGCTATTTTCAATGTTGTAGAGTATAATTCCAACAGGTTTATTTTTTTGCTCTGCAATAAAACCTGGAAGCTCCACAGCATTATGAATTCTATTTCTGCTTACAATTTTATCTGAACCCCAATTCTCCTTAAGATATAGGGCAATCCATTTTATATCTTCACTCGTTTTTTCCCTAAAAAGAAACTCCAAAACATTCAACTCACTTTCAAAAAACCTTAATAACTGTAGCGATACGATACCGCTATAGACCCAAATTAGCGAGGGATTCCACCTATTGTATAACATTCCAGTCATTTTTTGCGGAGTCACCATAATTGGCGTGGTTTATCCGAAAACAGAAATCGTGATAATAGGCAATTTAGAACGGAGGGGATTTAGCCCCGTAGCCACAAATGTCCTTTTATACGAAGTGCCGCTATTTTTTTACAATCCTCCTCGAGAATGAATTATCTGACCTGTTATCCACTGCGATTTTTCTGATATCAGAAGCTCTATCAGATTAGCTGCATCCATAGGTTGTCCAAGTCGCTTCATAGGAGCATTTTCTAAGATTTCTGATTTTAATTCTCTCGACATCCAACCGGTATCAGTAGGACCAGGATCTACTGAATTTACAGTTATCTCCAATCCTGCCACTTCTAAAGAAAGGCTGTTAGTAAAGCGATTCATCGCAGCTTTTGTTGCACTATACGCTAAATTCCCGGGATTAGATTCTGCTACATAACCGCGTTGGCTTTGGGGTCAGGCTTCACAACTTCACATTTTTATCAATCTCCATACTTGATTTAATTATGAAGTCGTTTTCCTTATATCTTCCGCTTGATACATTGGTTACCGTTGAACTTCCGATTTCAAGCAAATCGGCTATCTCTTTATTTGGTGCATCTGTATACTTTTTAAGATTTTTAATGTATAGCTTTCTGATATCTGATATTTTTTTAGATTTTGTGTTGCCTTTTATTTTACCCATTTTCATTTCAGTGACTTCTTCAATTATTTTGATTAATGCTTCTTTAGCTATTTTATATTTTTCTTCTCCATTTTTCGTAGTTTCCGTTATTTCCTCTTCTGCAATAGCCATTGATTGAATATCTTTTAATTCCAAATCACCAATAAAAGTTAGATAACTCTTTATTGCTTTATTCTTTTTATCTGAAAACATGCTTAAGGGAAAATCCACATCTGCCAGTACTGGGTTTTTCATATACTCCTTGTGGCTGCTCCATTCGTAATTGATGCCATTTTTTAATTTTGAGCGAATCGGGTTTTGATGAATATATCTGATTAACTGAAGTAAATAGGCATCTCGATCACATAAATAGGATTTATATCTTTGTTCAAATACATGTCCGGTAGTTCTATTCTTCCGATTGTAATGCTGGGTAAAGACCTGTTGGATGCCTTGCATGATCTTTGATAAAGGAATATCGTCAACCTCTATTAACAGATGAGCATGGTTATCCATGATGCAATAGGCGTACAATTTGAAGCGATATCTTTTCTTATATTTTGATACTATTTTTTTATATTCTTCTTTTTTTCCACCGGACTTAAATATATAGGCACGGTTATTACCCCGAACAATGACATGGTAAAGTGCACCCTCGTAGTGTATTCTTGGTTTCCTAGACATACTTATCACCTATATTCACTTTTTTTATTATATCTCTATTTTGTGAACTTGTGAAGCCTGACCCCGTTATTGTGAAGCCTGACCCCGTTATTGTCCGTTATTGTCATTTTTCTAAATACTTTATAATGACTTGTGAAAATCAAGAGAAACTTAACGAATGCTTTCATAATCTATTTGCGACGCTATTTTAGAAAATACTATCTGCCATAATTGGTTTCTGTGTGCCCTGAAGGCTCCTGCACAGGT
>JAHIPN010000428.1 GCA_018894595.1 bacterium | reverse complement strand
GAACGTGTTCTTCAAGGTCAGGGACAGGACCTAAAAATATTTTTCGGTCTTTACCATTTTTCCTTCGCTGCGGAGGTTTGTCCGAAGAAGTTTTTTGAGTCATAGTTTTCCTCTATATTTTTTAAAAATTCTGTACAAATTTTACTTTAATTAAAAAATGCATACTTATTTTTTTGTATTCATATTTCTTATACAGAAAATATTTAGGAATGTCAATAGGGCGAACACTGTTTTTTAAAAAAAAATTAAAAAATATTTTTACCACGGCAATTTCCTTTCCCGCTCCCTCTCTGCCATTCCCCCCTCCAATATGTCATCCCCGCACCCACTGCAGTTTATACTCACACCCATTCCCTCTCTTTCATTGCAAAACGACGTAGCAATCTCAAGGGTAGGGGGCTGATTCATTAGACCCGTCTTTATCTTTCTGAAAACTGTAAACTGATAACCGACAATTTTTCTCCCCAAAAAGCAGGACTTTCCCAACCCTTTATCGAATTATAAAATTAAGAAGTCATATATGAAATATTTTTTAAGAGGATTTATGTCAGGGGGACGGTTCTTCTGACAATACTCATCATTACCCCAAATGTAGAAATCGAGAAAAAGTGAATTTGTAAATACCCCAATACGGGCGTCATTTTTTATCACTTTTACAAATATTTTTTAGAAGGAGGCGTAAAATGTTTGAAAATAACAAAAAATGTATTTTATTGGGTTTAATAGTTTTATTATTTCTGAGTATCCCCTTAGCTGCCACTGCTAATCATTTTTTAGATAAAGGACAAGAAATAATTAACAATTTGGTTAAGGAAAATAATTATCCCGGTATGGTATTTTATGTGAGTGATCCTATTGTTGGCGAAGTAGAAATATCCCAGGGAAAAGCATCACTTGAAACAGGTGAACCCATAGCATCTAATATGAGATTTAGGATAGCCAGTATCTCCAAGACCTTTACTGCCGCCTCTATTTTGCTTCTTGAGGAAAAAGGAAGCTTAGACATTAATGACAGCATTGATAAATATTTACCCGAGCTTGACCTACCCGATTCTGAAAAAATCACCATAAAAATGCTTTTAAATCATTCCAGCGGTTTAAAAGATTACAACAATGAGAGTAATGGATATATTGGCAATACGCTTGAGAAGGACCCGGTGCGGTATTTCAGCCCTGAGGAATTGATTGAGCTTTCAAAAATTCTGGGAAGAAATTTCCCTCCAGGTTCAAAATTTAAATATTGCGATACGGGCTACCTTTTGTTGGGAATGCTGGTTGAAAAAATAAGTGGTGAAAGTTTTGCTGATTTTGTTGAACAGAATTTCCTGATACCGTTCGAACTAAAAGATACTTATGTGGTGAAGGCTTTTGAAAATAATTCTGAAAAAATAAAAGGGAATGCGGTAAGAGGATATTATAAAACCGGCAATGAATTGATCGACCTTACAGAACTTAATCAATCTTTTGAGTTTGGGTGCGGTAATATAATTTCTACGGCAAGAGATTTAACCAAATGGGCACGGGTATTATATTCCGGGAAAGTATTAGATGAAACCCGTACCGGGGAGATGATGAGGGTGATAGAAACAGGAGACCCTAATCACCCCCTTTATGGATTGGGTTGTTATTATAATCCCGGTCTTGGTTATGGGCATAATGGTGGAACTTTCGGTTATCTTTCTCTGATGAGGTATGATCCCGTAAATGATACTTCGATTGTTGGTTTTACCAATGTCATAAGTGAGGATTATCTTAGCATTACTAATGATTTATATGATGCAGCATTTAAATTAAAGAAGTTAGTGGGGCTGGAAAAGATAAATAAAAAGATTGATGCAGTCAAAGCAAAATATGATATTCCGGGTATTATCGCCGTCATTTATGAAGAAGGAAAAAAGCCAATTATAATAAGTAGAGGAGTTTCTAATATTGAAACAGGGGAATTGATGAAACCTGAATTGAGATTTCGAATTGCCAGCATTACCAAAACCTTTACCGCAAACATCATATTACAATTTGTTGATGAAGGCAAGATAAGCCTCAATGACCATTTAGATAAATTCTTTCCGAAAGTACCAAACTCAGAGAAAATAACCATTACACAATTACTAAATCATAGTTCCGGAGTGCACGATTTTATGGAAGACCCTTCGGTGATAGATTACGCGAATAATCCTTTTGCCCGAACAAGTTCTGAAGAGATCATTAATATGACAGAAGAATTTTTACCTGATTTTGAACCAGGGTTAAAATTTAGTTATTCTAATGTTGGATATATTATCCTGGGAGAAATTATCCGACAAATATCCGGTAAAAGCATAAGAAGGGAAATAGAAGAAAGAATTATTAGTCCACTTGGACTTGATGATACATTTTACCCTACGGAAACAAAAATACCCGGAGAGTATTGTCATGGATATAATAACCATTTAAAAACAGGAAAATTGATAGATGTAACCCAGCTTGACCCTATAACTCCGGGTGCCGCCGGTGCAATGATTTCAAATTTGCCTGATTTGGCCAAATGGATAAAGACATTTGCCGAGGGCACTCTTTTAAGTGATAAGACCTATCAATTCATGATGGCCGATAGGGTAGAAATATCAGGATTGGCGGAGTATGGATTAGGGTTTATAAATATTGGGGGCTTTATGGGGCACAATGGCGGTATTCTAGGGTTCGGAACAGATGCTTATTATCTGGCGGAGAAGAATATGGCTATCATTGTTATGGTAAATAAGTGCAACGAAAAAGATGTTTTAGTTACTGAAATAACCCTGGAAATATTCAAAGCACTATGTCCGGAATGCCTTGAAAGAAAAAAATAGAAGGCAAGAAAACTTACCAGGGGACAACGGTCCTCT
>JAHIPN010000427.1 GCA_018894595.1 bacterium | reverse complement strand
GACTATTAAAGCAGGAGTGATAAAAAATATTGTGGAGGCTTTTACTCTGGAAGTTTTAAAGAGAAGGATTATCCTGGGAACTTCTATGGGAATTTTAGTGGCCAAGAATCTGATAAATCCTGCTGAAATTCAACAATTGATACCAGTCTGGCTTTCGGAGATAGAGAAGATAGAAGAGCTCATTCAGATGGATAAGAAGACAGAGAAGAGAATGGACAAAAACCCCCTGGCTATGGAATACTATGCCGTGGGAATGGGGGTTATGTATCTCTTATTTGCCACAAATGCAGGGGCTGAGACTATCTTTCAGGAAAGAAGGAACAAAACCCTGGAGAGAATTAAGGTTGCTCCGGTAAGTGAAAGAGAAATTCTTGGCGGGAAACTCTTTGGCATTTTTCTGATTGCCCTTTTGCAGTTTGTGATGATTGTATTTTTTACCAGAATATTTTATCGAGTTAATTGGGGAGATTCTATTTTGGGAATTATTATTATGATTCTTTCTTCTGTATTGGCCTTCTCAGGCCTTTCCACCCTGCTTGCCTCTCTTACCAAAAGTGAAGAACAGATTGGGAATATAGGGCCGGCTTTATCAATGATATTTGGGTTTCTGGGAGGATCGATGTGGCATGTATTTGCATTTCCTGATTGGTTGAATATGGTGAGTAAATTTACCCCTAATCGATGGGCTATTGACGGATTCCTTAAGCTTATGTATCAGGAAGGAGGGGTTATTTCTATCCTTCCGGAGGTCTCTGTACTTCTTCTTATGGCCCTTATATTTTTCTCTTTGGGTGTATTAAGATTAAGGATAAAAGGAGCTAAAGTTGATTAGAAAAATTTTTCAAATATCTTTTAATTCTTTAAAAATAACCTTTCGTGACAGAGGGAACCTTCTCTGGCTTATTGTTATGCCCATTATATGGACCACTCTTATCGGGACAATGGGTACTCCAGGTGGGGGAGATGAAATAATCCCAGTAGGTTTTTTAAATAGTGATAGAGGAATCTATGGAGAGGTATTTGAGGAGATATTGAGAAATGAAGAGAGCATTAAGATTGTAGCAATGGCAGAGGACGATGAGGATAAAATGAGGAATCTGGTAAAAGATACCAAACTTTCTGTGGGTGTAATAATACCGGATAATTTTTCAGAAAAACTTACAAATGGAGAGCCAGTGGCTATTGAGATCTTAAAATCAGAAAGAGATACCTCTTATTTTCTAGATGAGCTCATTGCCAAAGTTGCCGAAAGAATTTCCATTGATGCCCTCTCGGCGAATTTTGCTCTGGAAAAGTTTATCGAAAGAAAAGCAGATTTAGAGAGTGAAGTTTCAGAAAGTGAGAAGAAAAAGATATGGCAAGATGCATTTAAAAAAGCAGACGAATTCTTTAAGCCCGCACCCCCTATTTATGTAGAATATATTGTTCTATCTGTGGAAGAAAAAAGAAATGAAAATATACCTATAGGGATGAATGCATCTTCACCGGGATTTGCGGTAATGTTTGTTATGATGGGGGTATTCTTTGCCGGAGCAGCAATGGTTCAAGAAAGACACCATAAAACACTGGCCAGGCTTTTAACCACGCCTACAGAAAAGTTTTCCATAATCTCCGGCAAGATGCTGGGATTTTTCTTAGTAGGTTTTATTCAATTTATGATTCTCATTCTTTTTGGTCAGCTGATTTTGAAAGTAAATTGGGGGAATTTACCGTTGGGAGTTTTGCTGTTGGTGGTAAGCTATGTTCTTTCAGTAACCGGGTTGGGAACACTTCTTTCTATTTTTGTGCGGACTTCCGCTCAAGCAGGGGCATTTGCGGTACTTATTTCTATAGTGACGAGTATGTTTGGCGGTGCCTGGTGGCCTATCGAAATTGTCCCTAAATTTATGCAAACTATTGCTCGGTTTACTCCTCAATACTGGGCTATAAATGGATTTAATAAGATCATTAGCCGAGGATTTGGAATAACCGAAATTCTTCCTAATTTCTATGTGCTTCTGGCTATATCAGGTATATCATTATTACTGGCTATTCGTTTCTTTAAATTTGAATAAATTATATTAGCAACAACAGTACCAAAATTACACCTGGAGAAAAATTTTCTAAGATTAATCATATTTACTTTCAGTTTTTTTAATAGAAAAAAAGGATTTTTGAGAATTTTGCCGAATGTAGTAGTATGTAGTATAATATTTATAGATTCTTAAAAGTAAAAATCGAACTTAAAGTTTAAAAATTGAAACTTTTTGTGATAAGGAGGTAAAAATCATGAAATTTTTCCGATTTATTGGCTCACTTGCTTTTGTAGTTGGACTTTTTACTGCTATCTTTGTGGGAGGACTCTGGCAGGTATATTATAGTCCCATGTTCCCTTGGTGGTTAAAGATTGCCATTTACTGTCTTTTAGGTGGTATTCTACTGGTCTTACTGACAGTAGCCCTTGAACAGAAAAAGGACAAAGCTCAGGAAGAAGAACTCCCAACTGGTGAGATACAGACTCGCATATTACTTCAGAATTCTGCTGAAGTACCGGGTAGCGAGATTACTAAGGTTTTAGGTTTAGTCAAGGGACATACTATCTATGCCATCTGGATTGGAAAGGATTTATCTGCCATAGTGAGACTTGTTCTTGGTGGTGAGTTGATTGAGTATACTGAGATGATGGGGAAAGCTCGCATAGTAGCTTCTAACCGTATGATAGCTCAGGCTGAAGAATTGGAAGCAGATGCCATTATTAATGTACGTTTTGTGACTACCAGCGTTATAGGTAGTGCTGCTGAGCTTTTAGCCTATGGCACAGCTGTCAAGCTCAGTAAATCAAAGACAAAGGTTTAAATATTAAAAAATGGTTAATCAGATTGATAAATGACCGAAAGATTGGTAAAATATTAAACAAAATAGCAGAGGGAGTG
>JAHIPN010000426.1 GCA_018894595.1 bacterium | reverse complement strand
TAAATACTTCTGAAATACGTGATGCAGTAAAATTGATTAAGAGGATACGTGATGAGTTAGGTATAACTCAATTTTGGATTGAGCATATTATGGGGGTTATTATGGAAACAGCAGAGCGAATTATTGTACTTGATAATGGAGAAAAGATAAGCGAAGGAAAGCCTAAGGAAATAGCCAAAGATAAGAAAGTTATAAAGGCTTATTTGGGTGAGACAAATGCTTAAAATTGAAAATATTAACGTGTACAGAGGAGAAACTCAAATTCTTTGGGATGTATCATTTGAAGTAAAAAAAGGAGAGGTTGTAGTGATACTTGGTGCGAATGGTGCCGGAAAGAGCACTTTAATCGAAACTATTTTGGGTTTAGTTCATCCAAAATCTGGAAGTATAAAATTTTGTAATGAGGAAATAAATCACGCACCTCCTTATGAAATCGCTAAAATGGGAATTGCTTGCGTCCCCGAAGGAAGAAGAATTTTTAAAAATATGACAGTTTATGAAAATTTGGAAATGGGAAGTTATCCCATGCGAGCACGTATTAATTTTAAGAAAAACATTAAATGGATACATGATTTATTTCCGATTTTGAAAATAAGGGCTAACAAAAGTGCAGGCTTTTTAAGTGGTGGAGAACAGCAAATGCTTGCCATAGGACGGGCTTTAATGTTAGATCCTAAAATCCTTCTTATGGATGAATTGTCGTTAGGATTGGCCCCTAAAATTGTAAAAGAAGTTTATGAAGTTATAAAAGAACTTCGGATAAAAAAAATTACTGTTTTATTAGTTGAGCAGAATGTTGGATTAGCTCTTAAAAATAGTGATAGTGGATATGTTCTTGAAACAGGAAGAATTACTTTGAACGGTAGTTCTGATGATTTAATAAATAATAAAAAGATAAAGAAAGCGTATTTAGGGTTGTGATTATAAAATAAGTAGGTAAATGGTCGGAATGGAGGTGAAGAAATAAATAGATCAAAATGATAATATAACTTGAAAAAGCAATTTTTTAGTGAATGAGTAGGATGAATGCTAATTTTTTTAAGATTTTTATGAAACAAAAAAGGAGGTAAACATAACAAAAATGTTGAAGCGAGAACATTTTCTTAATTTTTCTATCGTTATTGTGATATTAATGTTTTTCATGTTTTCAATGATTATTACTGCTGAAGAAACTGTAAAAATAGGTGTAGTAGGACCTCGTACTGGTGCCGCAGCCGCAACAGGTAAGTCATTTGAAGAAGGGATAGAATTAGCTTTAGATTATATAAACAATGTTAAGGGAGGGGTTTTAGGTAAAAAAGTTGAAGTTGTTTTCGAGGATACCGCAGGTGTGCCAGAAAAAGCTGCTTCTGGAATTGAAAAGCTAATTACACGAGATAAGGTTTCTATTATTGTAGGGTTTAGTCATAGCTCTTGCGCCTTAGCGGGAATAGAAGTAGTAAACAGATATAAAGTTCCTCTTATTATTGCTGAAGCTTGGGTTGATGAAATTACGAGTAAAGGATATAAATGGGTGTTTAGAGCTGGTCCTTGTAATAGTGGTGTAGTAGATAACATTATTCAATGGATAGAAGCCGAAGGGTTTAATAAAGTGGTAATTGTTGCAGAAAATACTGACTGGGGGTTAGGAATAAAGAAATTGTCAGAAGAGGGATTAAAACAAAAAGGAATTGCTTTTGAGTCCGTTATTACCGAGAGAGAAAATCAGGAATATTATACTGAACTTACCAAAATAAAAGCTTATAGCCCAGATCTCGTGTTAGCCTTTGTCTATGGGTTTGGAGTTCATTACTTTATAGCACAGGCAAATGAAATTGGTCTAAGCCCAGGAGAAGCTCTTATATTAGAGGGAGCTGGCCCTCCAAGTTTATGGCCTCAATTCTGGGAAAATGTTGGAGAAGCAGGAGAGTTAGTATGTTTCGTTTCTGCAATGCATCGAGAAGTAGAATTAACGGAACTTGCGAAAACATTTAGAGAAGAATATGTTAAAAAGTTTAAAAAGGATCCTACGGACTACAAATCGAGATCTATTTATAATGTTTTATTAATTGCTGCAGATGCAATTAAAAGAGCAGGTTCTACCGATAGTGACGCAATTGTTACGGCTTTAGAAAAAACTGAGTTAGAGGTTACTAGTGGAGTTGTTAAATTTGGACTCGAACTTGGCTCATTTAAATATCATCAATGGCAACCGCCGATGTTGATTGTACAATGGCAAAATCATGAACAACAGGTAGTATTCCCTAAAGAAGCAGCCACAGGAGAACTGAAAAAGGGGAATAAATAAAATTAAAATGTATTTTTAGTTTTTTTACTTGCTTAGAAAACTAAGGCGAAAATAGAAAAAATTGTTCCCTTTGTAGGTAGAGAGTAAGTTCTCTATCTACAAAGGGGACTAATTCCAAAATATAAAATGGAGAAATAAACAGTTTTTATCTTTTATTATTACTTTAAAATATAACAAAATCGATTTAAAAGGAGGGGAAAAATGAAAGGTTGGACAGGAAATTTTCTTAGAATTAATCTGACAAATCGAGAAGTTAAAAAAGAAAAATACAACCAAGAATTCGCTAAGAAATGGATAGGCGGAAGAGGCTATGCCATAAAAATTTTATGGGATGAATTAAAACCTGGAATTGATCCTTTGGGACCAGAAAATAAACTAGTTGTAGCTTTGGGACCCATTTCAGGCATTACTGCACCTAATACTGGGAAACTACAAGTAGCTGCAAAATCACCTCTTACCGGAGGATTTGGTGATGGGAATATAGGTTCTAAGGTAGCTGTCCAATTAAAAAAAGCTGGTTATGATTTTTTAATCATTGAAGGCAAATCAGATAAACCTACTTATATCTATATCAGGGATGACGATGTGGAACTTCTTTCTGCTAAGGAAACCTGGGGCAAAGGAACTTTTGACACATTGAAATGGCTTTATAATAAATATAGTAAAAATGTAGGGATTCTTACCATTGGCCAAGCTGGTGAAAATAAGGTTCTTTACTCAGTAATTCGGAGTATGGAAGGAAGAGCTGGAGGAAGGCCCGGCATGGGAGCGGTAATGGGTTCCAAGAATTTAAAGGCAATTATAGTAAAAGGTACTAAAGATATACCAGTTGCGGAGCCAGAAGAAATGAAAAAAATTGGAATTAACGGATTAAAAAAAGTAAAAAAACTCGATAAAGAAACCGGATGGTCTAAGCAGGGAACTACTGGTGTTTTAGCTTGGTGTAACGAGGTAGCTGCACTACCAGTAAGAAATATGAGAAAAACTTCTTCTAAAGAAGCTTGGAAGATAGATGGGGAAAGGTTAAATAAAAAAAGAGTAGCAACTTATGGATGCCCGAATTGTACTATGCCCTGTGGTATTGCTATTTTAGACAGAGAGGGCCATCAAGCTGAGATGGATTATGAAAATATTGGTATGTTAGGAAGCAATTTAGAAATTTTTGATTTGGATCAAGTAGCCTCATTAAATTATATGTGTGATGATTACGGACTAGATACTATTTCAGCAGGTGCAAGTTTAAGTTTTTATGCTGATGCCATTGATCAAGGAGTTATCAAAGGGGATTTTAAATTTGGAGATGCTGAAAAAGCTAAAGAACTTTTAAGAAAGATTGCCCATCGAAAAGGAGAAGGGGATTTTATTGCTCAGGGCAGTAAAAAGATGGCAGAAAAGATTGGTCAAGGTTCTGAAGCTTATGCTATGCAAGTAAAAGGTTTAGAAATATCAGCTTATAATTGTAAATTTGTCCCTGGCATGGCCCTTGCTTTTGGAACTTCATCAATTGGCGCTCATCATAAGGAAGCTTGGATTATTTACTATGAGCTTAATAAAACTGCTCGAGATTCATACGGGAAAGAAAAAGCAGAAGAAGTTGTGAGATTGCAGAGAATTAGAATGGGACTTTTTGAATGTTTAATTGCTTGTAGATTCCCTTGGGTAGAATTAAATTTAAATCCAGATTATTATGTAGAATACTTTAACAAAGCGACTGGATTAAACTATACTATGCAGGATTTTTTGGAAGTTTCTGATAGAATATATTCACTCGTTAGAGCGTTTTGGGTGCGGGAATTCCCTGATTGGAGTAGAGAACGTGATTTTCCACCAAAAATATGGTTTAACCCTTCAAACGCGGATGAGGAAGGAGTAATTGCAGGGAAGATTTTGGAATATGATAAATATGAACAATTACTTACCTATTATTATGAATTACGTAAATGGGATAAAAGAGGTATTCCTAAAAAACAAACTATGAAAGAATTAAAATTAGAAGAAGAAGCTAATGAATTAGAAAAATATGTCTCGTTAAAATAATTTAAACACTAATGATTATTTTAAAAAATAGAGGTTAAAATATTTTCTTACAATGAAGATTAAACTAAAAATAATTAGCTATCTAATTTATCATGTTGGATTTAGCGAGAGGGAATTAGAATTTCCTAAATCAATTACTATTGAAGAACTATTAACAAGAATTAATTTAAAGAAGCACTTTTCTATTTTGATCATGCGTAATGGGAAATCTTTAAACCCGTCTGAGAAAATAAAAAATGGAGACAGGATTATTATTGCTCCCTTTTTTTCAGGAGGTTAAATTTAATTATAAATAAAATGATTTTAATAACTTTCTAATAAGAATAATTCATATAAATATGAATAAAAATGTTTTAATTTACATAAGTGGAGGAAATAAATGAACTGGCAAAAACAATATCAGAAGAAATTAGTAGATATTAAAGAAGCAATTAAACAAATTCAACCCGGTAATTATGTGTATATGGGGGCCTTTGGAGGAGAACCTTTGGCAATTGAAGGAGAAATCATCAACCAAAGAGAACGCTTAAAACTTTTAACTATCGTTCAAAGTACAATATTTGGTCATGTTAAATTAGTTGAACCTGGAATGGAAAAATATTTTCGTTATATCTCATTATTTTCTACAAAAGATGTCAGGGAAGCAATTAAAGAGGGGAGAGCAGAATATGTTCCTTGTTTCTTTTCTGAACAACCTAATTATATTGAAAAGCATTTCTCTCCAACTGGACCTCCCGATGTAGCTTGTATACAAGTTTCTTCTCCTGATAATAGTGGATTTTGTAGTTTAGGGGTAAGTGTTGATATAGCAAGAAAAGCAACCGATTGTTCGAAATTAGTTATCGCGGAAGTAAATGATCAAATGCCACGAGTACATGGTGATTCTTTTATTCATGTTAATAAGATTAATTATATGGTAGAAAATAATCATTCTTTACCTGAAATAAAAGGGCCTAAGGAAAATGGGGTTACAGCTAAAATAGGCCAATACATTGGAGATTTAATTGAAGATGGTTCAACTTTACAATTGGGCATCGGTACTATTCCAGATGCAGTGCTAAATACTTTAAAACATAAGAACAATTTAGGGATACATTCGGAAATGATATCAGACGGAGTAGTTGATTTAGTGCAATCTGGGGTAATAAATTGCAGTAAAAAAATATTTTTGCCGGGGAAAATAGTAGTTACATTTTTGATTGGCACAAAGAAACTATATGATTTTGTAGATGATAATCCAATGATTATGATTTCCCCTGTATCATTTACTAATGACCCAAACATAATTGCTCAAAATAATAAAATGACTTCGATTAATTCTGCATTACAAGTTGATTTAACGGGACAAGTAGCTGCTGAAGCAATTAATTTTAAACAAATTAGTGGAGTGGGAGGACAGGTCGATTTTATCCGTGGTGCTAATTTAGCTAAAGAGGGAAAAAGTATTATCGCTTTTCCGTCAACAGCTAAAAATGGTACAATCTCTCGAATTGTTTGTGGACTCAATGCCGGGACATTTATAACTACCTCACGTAACGATGTAGATTATATTGTTACTGAATGCGGTGTAGCACAATTAAAAAATAAGAGTGTTAAAGAAAGGGCAAAATCATTAATAAAGATAGCTCATCCTGAATTTAGAGAAAGTTTAGAATTGGAAGCGAAAAAATTAAATATAATATAGCTAAGATGAAATGAAAGTTAAATTTTTGAATAAATTAATATAAATATTTGTAAAATTTATTAACTGAATATTTTTTTAAAAGAAGTAATAAATTTAGAAAAGAAGGATTTTAAATGACTATTCAAAAGGAAGTGTTTATAATTGCAGGAGCAAGAACTCCCGTAGGTAAATTTGGAGGAAGTTTAAAAGATATTAGTGCCAGGGAGCTTGGAATTATTGTAACAAAGGAGATAATAAAAAGAGCAAAAATAAATTATGACCAGATAGACGAAGTAATTTTTGGTAATGCCAGGCAAGCTGGTAATGGACCTAATTTAGCTCGCCAAATTGCATTTTTTTCTGGTATTCCAGAGTATGTTCCCTCTTATACAATAAATAAAGCATGTGGTTCCAGTTTAAAGGCTATTTCTTTGGCTGCTCAATCTATAAAAGCAGGAGATTGCGATATAGTTTTAGCAGGAGGAACCGAAAGCATGAGCAATATTCCTTATCTGCTAATGAATGCCCGATGGGGCTATAGGCTCGGAAATAATGCATTAGTAGATAGTCAGTATAAGGATGGCATCTTTTGTCCTTTAGCTGATTGTTTAATGGGAGAAACAGCTGAAAATTTGGTTGATAAATTTAATTTTACACGCGAACAACTCGACCGATATGCATTAAGAAGTCAAAATTTAGCCGAAAAAGCTATTAAAAGTGGTCAATTTAAAGATGAGATTATACCTATTGAAATGAAAAGGAAAAAAGAAAAATTTATTTTTGATACAGACGAACATCCAAGATTCGAGATGACTATGGAGAAATTGGCTAAATTACCTCCATTATATAAAAAAGACGGAAAAGTAACTGCAGGAAATACTTGTGGAATTAATGATGCTGCTGCAGGAATTATTGTTTCATCAAGCGAGAAAGTTAAAGAACTTAATTTGAAGCCACTTGCTCGTATATTATCATATGCTTCAAGCGCATATGATCCTAAACTTATGGGGCTAGGTCCGGTGGGAGCTATAAAAAAATCAATGAAAAAAGCTAATTTAACTGTTGATGATTTGGGACTTATCGAGATAAATGAGGCATTTTCCTCTCAAATATTAGGGGATATTAATATGTTGGGTTGGGATTGGGAGAAGAACAAAATTGAAGATAAATTAAATATTTATGGTAATGGAATTGCTTTAGGGCATCCAGTAGGCGCTACCGGAGCAAGAATTTTTGTAACTTTGATGTATGGGTTAATAAAAAGTCACAAAAAATATGGATTGGCTGCTCTTTGTATAAGTGGTGGTCAAGGAGATGCGATAGTAATAGAAAATTTAACGTAGATAAGCACAGAGATTAATATATTCTTATATTTATTTTATAAAATATATAAAATATTGCTTAACAATTGTTTAATAATAAATTTAGGGGACTAAATATTTATTAATCCGAAGAGTGTAGAGGTTAATTCGAAAGATAGGAAACCCACTAATATACCCTAAGCTTTCTATCTTTTTTATTTAAATAAGAGATTTAATCTCACTTCTTCATTAAATCCCCTTTCTATTTCTCCCTCTATTCCCTCAACAATAATTTCTCATGTTGTGTTAATTATTGCAGAATTTAAGTGTCCTCCGAAAGCATTATTGTTTAAATCGGATATAGTAATATATAAATGAAGATATATTTCTCCTTTCATGATTGAGATATTTCCGATTAAGTTAGTATTTTCATAATCTCCTATTAATTCTTGAGAAAAAAATTCTTTAGTTTTAGCTTTAAAAGACCCAACAGTTACTCTTTCAGTTCCTCCCACACCGCTAACCGAACCTAATTTTATTTTTTTTACAAAGCTGTTTTAAAGTATCAACAATTTCTTCTCCTTTACCGATTCTTACCACCAATTTATTTTTGAATTTTTTTAATTTCATGTTTTATTGCGTATTCCGGAGTATCCGGACGGCAATTCCGAAGGCATCCGGACATTAAACCGGAACATCCGGACATCTTATCGATTCAATTTTTATTAACATTATT